>NZ_JBFOLH020000001.1:0-245963 GCF_040829825.2 Leadbetterella sp. DM7
ATGGCAGCAGGGATGATTGCTGCACCCATAGCGGCAATCGGAGCTGCTGAGTTTGGAGTAGGCGGAGCAATGGCCGCCGGGGTTTCTCGCTTGGGAGCTATCCGTACGCTTTCCATAGGCCGAGCTGTCTTAAGAGCCGCACTTGCCAAAGGCGCGTTTAATCTGGGAGGACAAACGGTAAGTAATGCTTTAGACAATAAAATGAGATTAGATTTGATAGGATTGGGCTTTGATATATTCGCACCAACTTATATTTCAGCTTTAACCGGCTTTGGAGGAGCAGGGTTTGATTTTAAATCAATGAGATTCTATGAAGATGTTAAACTTGATACTAAAGGAGCTATAAAAACCGGTTTAGGACTGGGTTTTGGGAGAGTGGGTGGCGGCTTACAAAGTGTGATGGGGGCCAATGGATTCTCTACAACTATGTCAAATATGGCTGAAGGTATTTTAAAGGTGTATAATGAAGCTTTTAATTCAATGATTGATAAATTCCCTTCAGGGCAGCAAAATGATAAAAAGGGCAATTAATGGCATATTAGAATTCTTGAAATTGGACAGTAAGGAATCACAAGTTAAGATCATAATTCTTCTTGTATTATTAGCTATCTTTCATATTTTTTACGTCAGACAAGAAGATGATATTACAGCTAAATTAGAGGAATGCAGTTTTTATACAATTATGGAACCCCGAATTATGCATTCAAGTGATTATTTATACTACGATTTCTACTATGACCATAAAAGATACTCTTCAAGTACAACTTTAGGTTCCGAAGATGTGGGTATCGGGCATACTAAAGAAAGCGTGATGAGGGAGCGATATTGGATACAAGTATATTGTAATGATTTTAAGACTGATCGGATTTTATGGAAAATCCCTGTACCGGATACTTTAAAATACATACCTCCAAAAGGCTGGAAGAAGATACCATATGGTTTAAAAGAAGAATCGGTCTGGTTTAAACGTTGGAGAAAGTAACTTTGATCCGTGGGGAGTACGTTTAAATGGTACGGGAGTAGTAAATTCCGTGCAGAACCGCTGGGAGTTGCAAGCGAAGGAAAAAGAATCTACCTTTAACCTCAACAGGATTAACTTTGGAGCGAGGATGTATAACCCGGCGATTGGCATGTGGGATAAGGTGGATCCGATGGCGGGGTAGTACTATGCGTATTCAGTCTATCAATATACATTGAATGATCCTCTCATTTCCCTCCTAAAAAGAATACCTGCAGCACAGAAAGCGTAAACCGTTCATCCTTATCCGGTTATCTGTGTATTTAAAATAAGGGGGGGGGCCAAATGTACAATTATACCTTTCCCAGGAGAGTAGTCATATAAACAGAAAGCACAAGCAATGCAAAACCGGTCAAAACGGCCAGGACATAGGTTCTCCTTTTCCCGGCGAAATCTTCACCGGTATCCGTGACAGGAATTGCAGATATACTTCGGAGAAGAGCATTTCCTATTACAATTACCGGCAGATAAATCACTGCTGCGGCAAGAACTATTTTTAACCCGGCGTTCGCCCCCAAAAGTACATTCATATCGGGTTTGAAAAACTTCCTGTAAAAATAAAGCGCCAGGCCCAGGAAGGTAAAATAGTAGATTCCGACAACATAGTAAAATTTTGTTTTATATCTTACTTTTTCATTTCCGGATAAATTCCCCATTTGCCTCTTTGTCCATAAATAGGAAAAGTCCCGTATATTCACCAGAATTTCTTTCATATTGTATAATTATTAACGTCCATCCCGACATACCCGTTCCCATTGACGTTTGCCGTTTGGTTCATCTGATCTCCCGGTCCCGGATATCTAAAAGCCAGTTCTTTATCATAAAAACAAAACAAGCACAACCACCGCAGTCTTTTTCACCGGGTTGTTTACAAGTTATCGCTGAAATTTGAAGTACCCGAAAATAAAAACACACCCAAAAATAAACACCAAACTCATAAAAAGGAACAGATAAGTGCTCAGAAGTTTCCTTCTGAACACTTTAGGGGTAATCTCGTCCTTCAACGGCAGAGGATTCCTGATCAATAAATAATCAAATCCTTTTGCCAATAATAATGCAGGAGCCATATACATAATATAACTGACTATTTGAACTATAGCAGGATATTGCCCGGTTTTTGCAATATACAGGAAAAGCCAATCCGGAATAAATATTCCTAATAACAAAAAGAATCCCAAATAGTAAAAGAACACTATCCCGATACAGTAAATCCAATATGGTAAATTACGGTTGTAAAAGGCCAATATATAAATGTAATCCCGTACATCTGTCAGAAACTTATTCATTCAATAACTAATTAATCACAAAAATCATAAATTGAAATTGGCTCATTATTCGCTTCATATATAACAATTCAGGTCATCTTAGATTTTAGGATGTAATGAAATTTTTAGTTAGTTATATAAATCAACGGGAATATGAGGTTATAATAAAAAACCACGAATAAATTAGAACTCAATAATGTTGTTCTAAAGAGAACACAATAACACGAAGACACTATCACTTCTAAGTTACGTTCCGGTAACAGAAGCAACTAATTTAACTCAAGAAGGGTTCATAATTATTCGCCAGTGATGCACCTGTGTCAAATTTGAATGTATAACCTAAACATTAAATTAAAAAATGATCTCCATAGCAAGAATCTTAAAAACCGGCCTGTTATCTTCCTTTTTGTTTTTATACGGGTGCTCCGATAAGAAAGAAAATGATTATCTTAAAAATAAAGCTATTCAGAATAAGCTGGACAAAGCCATTGCTTCTGCTCTCACCAACACGCCTTACCCTGATTATGTCACTGTTTACTTTACAGAATCTGGAGGAAAAGGGTACATTTTTATAACTCCTCATGTATCTATTGAGAACATTAGAAGTAAATATTATTTTGAAGCAGGTAAGAAGTTAATAATAATTGGTTATAAAAGTGAAAATATAGAAAACAAATTTGCCAAATTAAAATCTTCCAAACCGGAAAAAACTTTCAATTCCGCCAATAACATGACGGATATATATGATGGTAAACAAGCTGTTTTTGAAATTTTAAATGACAATAGTATTCAGGAAATTACTCCCACCGTAGAGGTTCTGGAGTTAAATGATTATGGTCTTGTTCAATTTGTTCCTCCTGACAAATAAGCTCTCTACTAGATTCACATCAGTGACCTGTAGAGAAATTTATTAAAAATTATTACCAGTAGAAACTTCGTAATCCTTTCAAGTTATAGTGCCAGATGCAATGTATCCAAAGAAACAAATTAATATGGAGAATTTAGAGGAGATAAAATCTTTATTGATGAAACAAGGCGTAGAAAAAGACAAAATTAATCTAAATACAACTATTCAATCATTGGGCCTGGGTCCAGAAGAAATAGATGAATTTTTCGGGGACTTTGTTAAAACTTTCTATATTGATGGCCAGGAATACAATTATTACGACTATTTTTTTGAAATGGTTCATCCTTTACATATGCTTTGTGACTTATTCTACCGCATTTTTTATCCTTCAAAAAACAAAAAGATAATGATAACGATGGCTCATTTATTAGCTGTGATAGAGAAAGGCAAATGGTTTAAGCCTCAAAAGGACCAATAGGTGGAATAATTAAACCATTGAGAATTCGTATGGACAAAACTATTTTTCTGAAAGAGATAAAGACGATTTCAAACCAGGTTTGGGGAGCAGAACCAAAATCATTAAATGATACTATTCGGCAAATGCGGGTTGCTTCTGATGATATCGAAATTTTCATGGAGAAATATGCCAGTAAATACGTAATAGATATGCAGGCCTATGATTATTCTGACTATTTTTACGATGATAACTTCTTTATAATTAATACATTCAGAGAGGTCGGTTTTCTACTGAATATTATTAAGCGAAAACAGGATTTAACATTTGAGCATTTATACACAATTGCAGAAAACAGAAAATGGGTAAACCCTTTCGTCTGAAAACCGTATTTGATGACAAACAAAGAAGTGCATTCTTCTTTACCCGGAAGCCCTAAAATAAAAACCTTTGCCATAATAAAGCCCCCGGCATTTCTTCCCGGAAAATTACTCCGCTTCGAATTTCATAAACAGGAAATCGAACGGATCAAGGTATTCGCCGTTCTTTTTGAGGGTATAATGCAGGTGCGGGCCCGTGACTTTCCCGGTGGCGCCTACCCTGCCGATCCGGGTGTTTCTTTGAACATCCTGGCCTTTTTTTACACTGATTTTGCTTAAATGGCCGTAAACAGATTCAAAGCCGTATTTATGCCGGATCTTCACAAAGTAGCCCAGGTCTTCCTGGAAGCCCGTTTCCGATACCGTGCCGTCTCCGCTCGAAACCACGTATTCGCCCGTCTTCCCTTCCAGGTCAATACCCCGGTGAAATTTGAGCACTTTGTGAATAGGATGCTTACGGGCTCCGTAGAACGAGTTCACTTCAACAGGCCTCTCCAACGGGTTGCCGGCAGGAATATAGCAGATGAACAGGTCTCTGAACGGGTCGTTATGAATAAAGCTCACCAGCTCTCCGAGGTCGGTCATCGGAGAAAGTTCTTTTTCCCAGTAATCGTCTACAGGCGTTTTATAACTATATTGGGCGCTCAAAATATGGACACTGCACACCAAAACCGTCAAAATTCTCAAAAACATGGGTATGAAAGTATTTGAAAGCATTATTGAGACGCAAAATTACATAAAAAGTCATTCCGTAGGTTTTGTTCCCACCATGGGCGCCCTGCACGAAGGGCATATTTCCCTGATCAGCCGGGCCGTAAAAGAAAACGAATTAAGTGTGGCCAGTATTTTTGTCAACCCCACCCAATTTAATAACCCCGATGACCTGGCCAAATACCCGCGTACACTGGAAACCGATCTCGACCGCCTGGAAAAGGCCGGCTGTGACGTGGTTTTTGTACCTTCTGTCCGGGAAATGTACCCCGGGCCCGCCGTCCTGAAAATCGATTTCGGGAGGCTTGAGCAGATTCTCGAAGGCGCCTTCCGCCCCGGCCATTTCAACGGCGTGGGGCTGGTGGTCAGCAAGCTGTTCCATATTGTACGGCCGCACCGGGCCTATTTCGGGCAGAAAGATATCCAGCAATGCGCCATCATCAACCGCCTGGTAAACGATCTAAGCTTTGGCATTGAGCTGGTTTTCTGCGAAACGGTGAGGGAACCTGACGGCCTGGCCATGTCGTCACGGAATGTACGCCTCAGCCCGGAAAAGCGGCAGGCCGCCCCCTTTATTTACCAGTCACTGCTGCAGGGAAAAGAGCTGCTGCTGAACGGAGTCTCACCGGCAGAAACAGAACGACAGGTAGCCGCCGCCTACAACGGGCACCCCGACTTTACCCTGGAATACTACGAGGTAGTGGCTTTTGAAAACCTTGAACGCATTCAGCACTACGACCCCTCCGTGAAAACGGCTGTCGTTACAGCCGCCCATCTTGACGGCGTGCGACTGATCGACAATATTATTTTCTGAAACATTTCAGCCGTATATCCTGTTATAGAAGTATAAGCGAATTTCTAGTAATGAACTGGCAGAAACTTACCGATATAAGCCAACTGGCGCAACTGAACGAAGAATCGGGTCAAACCCCCGTAGGCATATTCAAGCACAGCACACGCTGTTCTATCAGTGCCACGGCCCTTGACCGCCTCGAACGCAACTGGTCTAAAGCACAGGATACGGAAGCCGTAAGCATGTATTACCTTGATCTGCTGGCCCACCGCGACATTTCCAATGCCATTGCCGAAAAATACGGGATTCCGCACGAGTCGCCGCAGTTTATTTTACTGAAAAACGGGGAAGCCGTCTACCATGAGTCTCACTACGGTATTGACCTGGGGGAGATCCTGGAGCAGGCCAGAAACTAACCTGTGATAAGGCGCTTAATACGCTACCACAAGATAATACTCCCCGATACGGGTAATGTAAAACCGGCAATCCAGGCGGGTGCCGTTGATGTCGATCAATCCTCTTAGCTGCCCGCCGCTCCCGGAAAGCCGGAGGTGCTTTTTAAAATCTACCGACCTCTTGCCGTACAGCTTGTACAGGGCTTCCTTGGCTGACCAGTATATGGTGGCCGTATCCAGGTTGCCGTTTACAGCAGCCACTTCTTCCGGGGAGTAAAGCCGGGGCAGGATACGGAATATCTGCTCCCGGGGTTTTTCCAGGTCGATGCCTACAGGACAATGCCCCGAAAACACCACCGCAATAAAATCTTCGGTGTGGGTCAGTGAAATCTCGTATTTCCGGCCGGCCAGGTGGGGTTTCCCGTGCTCATCTTTCTCCATTCCCCCGTAAGCAATGTTCAGCAGCCGGCAGGCTTTCTCCAGCACATACTTCCCGGCCAGGAACTCCCGCTTCTTCGCCGGCACAGAAATGGCGTCCCAGGCCTCCTTCTCTTCCGGGGTCAGCGGTGTCAGCTCCTGCAGCTCTTCCAGGGTTTCGCTGAGATTCCATACCACAATCTGTAACCCATTCTCCAATGTTATGTTGCTAAAGAGAGACATTCAAGTTATTTTTGTTCGAAATACCGGCAATTAAACCACAGATCGCGAAGTGTACAAATGAAAAGGCATAAATTCAAAAGATACACGCACCAACCGGGAATAAAAGCCGGCATATACGTAAAATTCTGCGTATCTGCCCGTCAATTGGAAACAGATGAAATTTGAAATCAGCAAAGTGGCCACCTACAAAGGCCATAAAGACAGTGTTTACGACCTGGCCGACGGAATTACGGAAGGCAGGTTTCTCTCTGCCGCCGGCGACGGCTACCTGGTAGAATGGGTCTCGCCGGCAGAGGGCGTGCCGGTAGCCCGGGTAAACCACCCGGTATATGCCTTTGAGCACCGGAAAGAGCAGCACCTGATCTGGCTGGGTGAAAACTCTGAAGGCATCCACCTGATCGATACCGAAAGAAAAAAAGCCGAGACTTTCCTGAAGCTGGGCAAAGTATCTGTCTTTGCCATTGTTTCAGCCGGGAGCAAAACACTGGCCGGGAACAGCCTGGGGTATATCCACGTGATTGACAACCGGCAGAACACGTTCATCCGTCACCTGAAAGTAACGGATAAAAGCATCCGGGCCATTGCGGTAAACGGGGTGACCGGCGAGTTTGCCGCCGGTTCATCTGACCATTGCATCCGGGTTTATGACCTGGATACCCTGCAGCTGAAAAAAACCATACAGGCGCATTCCAATTCGGTATTTACGCTCGCCTACCGGGATCAGTTCCTGATTTCCAGCGGCAGGGATGCCCATATCACCCTCTGGGACAGCTCCCTTGATTATCAGTCCGCCATTTCCGTTCCGGCGCACAATTATGCCGTGAATCACATCCTGCCTTTAGCGGGCACTTCGCTCCTGGCCTCGTGCAGCATGGACAAGTCGATCAAAATATGGGATATCGATACAATGAACCTCCTGAAGGTGATTGACAAGGGGAAGTTCGCCTCGCACGGTACTTCGGTCAACCGCCTCTGGTGGAACAGCCGGACCCAAAACCTGTTTTCGGGGAGCGACGACCGGACGGTTTCGGAATGGAAACTGTTTTAAATGAAAAACTAAAAACTAAACGTTAAGGAACATCCTGAAACTCTTCACCGCAGCAGTGAACCGTTTTTAGTTTTTCACTTTTAACTTTTACTTTACTATCTTTTTTTTGTTATTTTGTGCTTAGAACAAGACTTGTCTCGTTATTAAGTGTATAGCGTATGTCACTTTATAATTAATTTTCCGTCTTATACATAACCGTTCTTTTAAAATTAGTAGAAATGAGAATCACTTCTTTGGAAATTAAGCAGCAGGAATTTGAAAAATCTTTCAGGGGATATAACGTGGACGAAGTCCAGGGTTTCCTGTCGGATATTGCCCAGGAGTGGGACAGAATGTTTAATGAGATAAAGATGTTAAAAATGCAGCTGGATATCGCGGAAAAAGAGGCATCCAAGCTCAGGGATGTGGAAATGACGCTGATTAAAACGCTGAGAACGGCAGAAGACACCAGCTCACGCATCGCCGAAACGGCCAATGCCGAAGCGACCAAAAAAGTAGAGAGCGCCCGCCTCGAAGCTTCCCAGACCCTCCAGAAAGCCGACCAGGAAGCGGCAAGAAAAGTTGAAGAAGCCACCCGGAAAGCCGATCAGATCATTCGTGAAGCAGAAAATACCGGCCGCCAGCTGGTTACCGAGGCAGAAAGCAAGGCGCGTGACATACAGAAAACTTCAGAAATGGAAATTGCGGAGCTGGACACTCGCTACAACGCCCTGGAAAAGAAGAAAAACGACCTGCTGTACCGGCTCAGGCAATACCATCACGAGCTTACAGCCCTGTTAAACGATACAGACCCGGCAGATATACCCGCACCGGCAGAAGAAAAGCCGGCCGTACCGGCGGCTCTGAAAGAAGAACCGGTAGACTTCTTCCGGGAAACCAGTGAAAAGATAGAAGACGATTACTCGAACGGCGTGAGCATTCCCTCAGCCGTAAATGCCATCAGCCTGGAAACCAGCCGGGAAGATGACGGCAAGACCAACCTGGAGGTAATTGAAGGGATTGGCCCCAAGATCAAAGAAGTGCTGAACAATGCCGGGATCATGGATTTCCGGACACTGGCCACCACTCCCGAATACCGGCTGAGAGATATCCTGGCGGCTGCTGGCCCTCATTTCGCCACGCACGATCCGGGCACCTGGAACGAGCAGGCGCTGCTGGCGGAGAACGGACAATGGGACAAGCTGGAAGAGCTGAAGGCCCGCCTGGTGGCCGGACGCCCCCAGGCAGCCCCGGCCGCCACTACCGACGGTTCCAACACCGAAGAAATGCTTGACAAGGTCAACAAGGTAAAGGCGGCCATCCGCAAGGCTATGGTAGAAAAATCAGCCCAGCCTGATGATGAAACACCTAAAAGCGGCTCCTTCTTCGACAGCATCTGATGGGACAAATAACGCTTGAAGGCATGGAGTTCTTTGCTCATCACGGGGTTTCAGATGAAGAGCAGAAAACAGGTAACCGTTACAGCGTAGATATCTGTATTGACGCTGACCTGCAGGCTCCCTGCCTTTCAGATGACCTCGCAGATACCCTGAACTACGGCAGGATCTACGCCATCATAGCAGAAGAAATGCAAACCCGTAGCCGGCTGCTCGAGCACCTGGCCTACCGCATCATCCTTCGCCTGAAAGAAGAATTTACCGGTATGTTAAAAGTTACCCTGCATGTTTCCAAATACAACCCGCCGGTGGGAGGAGTAGTGCACCGGTCAAAAGTTACTTTAGAAGAAAGCTTTATTCATTGAACCGCGTATATACCCTCCAGTTCTGGCTGCTCTGTACCAGCTCATTCTTGTTCTTTTCAAGTTTTAATATGCTCATCCCCGAGCTGCCCGATTACCTGTCGAAAATGGGCGGCGGTGAGTTTAAAGGACTGATCATTGCCCTGTTTACACTTACAGCAGGGGTTTCACGCCCTTTCAGCGGCAAGCTCTCCGATACGGTAGGCCGGGTACCGGTCATGGCCTTCGGCTCGCTGGTCTGCTTTGTATGCGGGTTTCTCTACCCGGTGACCACCACGGTCATCCCCTTTCTGCTGCTCAGGCTGGTGCACGGCTTTTCAACCGGCTTCAAGCCTACCGGAACAGCGGCGTATATTGCCGACATCGTGCCCTTTAACCGCCGGGGTGAATCTATGGGCATTCACGGGCTGATCGGCAGCCTGGGTATGGCTTTCGGCCCTTTCCTGGGCGGATGGATCGTACAGCATTTTGACTTTAATATCCTGTTTTACACCTCATCGGTACTGTCTTTCCTTTCCATTGCCATCCTGGTGAATATGAAAGAAACGCTGCCTTCCGGGCGCAGGGAGACCTTCCGGTGGTCATTGCTGAAGATCAGCCGTAGCGAGGTCTTTGACGGGAGTGTCATGCCCGTAGTGATCGTGGTTTTCTTCTGCCTTTTCTCGTACGGAACGGTCATCACGCTCATTCCCGACCTTAGCAAAAGCATAGGACTGAAGAACAAAGGATTTTACTTCCTGGTCTATACCCTGGCCTCCATCGGTATCCGGATCATTGCCGGCCGGTGGTCAGACAGGAAAGGCCGGTCTAACGTGCTGATCATCGGCAGCCTGTTCATGATGATGTCGCTGGTCTGCCTTATATTTACCCGTGACCTCTGGCTGCTGTCGGTCTCCGCCGTGCTGTTCGGAATAGGCAACGGTATCGTTTCGCCCATCACCCAGGCCTGGACCATCGACCTCTGCGCAGAGGAAAACCGGGGGAAAGCCGTGGCCACCATGTACATTGCGCTGGAAGCCGGTATAGGGCTGGGTGCCCTCCTGCCCACTTTTATCTACCGGAACAGGGTGGAAAATCTGCCGGCATCTTTTATTTTTACAACGGCAGTGGTCAGTGTGGCCCTTATTTATTTGTTGATATATAACCGGAAACATTCGGTTTCCATTACATAAGAATGACAATCATAGACGGAAAATTGATTTCAGGCCAGGTGAAGGCCGAATTAAAGCAGGAAGTAGAGGCCATCCGGGCAGCGGGCGGAAAAATTCCGCACCTGGCAGCCATTCTCATTGGCGACAACGGTGCTTCGGAGACTTACGTGGCAAGCAAGATCCGCTCATGCGAGGAAATAGGCTTTACATCCAGCCTGGTCAGAAGAGACTCTTCGGCCACGGAAGAAGAGGTGCTGGCCATCATTGACACCCTTAACCGCGATGCGGATATCGACGGCTTTATTGTGCAGCTTCCGCTTCCCGGGCATATCAATGTAGACAAGGTGATTGAAGCCATCGACCCCAGGAAAGACGTAGACGGCTTCCACCCCATCAATGTGGGCCGTATGGCCAAAGGCCTGCCGGCCTATATTTCGGCTACTCCTTTCGGTGTGCTGGAGCTGATCAAACGCTATCAGATTGAGACCTCGGGCAAGCATTGCGTGGTGGTAGGAAGAAGCCAGATCGTGGGCCTGCCCATGAGCCTGCTGATGGAGCGGAACGATTACCCCGGCAACTGCACCGTTACGCTTGCCCACAGCAAAACCCGGAATATCAAAGAGATCTGCCTGCAGGCCGATATACTGATTGCCGCTCTGGGCAAACCCGGCTTCATTACCGCTGATATGGTGAAAGAAGGCGCCGTGGTGATTGACGTGGGCCTTACCCGGGTGGAGGATCCCTCCAAAAAGTCGGGCTTTGCCCTGAAAGGAGATGTGGCCTTTGATGAAGTGGCCCCGAAGGCATCGTACATTACCCCGGTGCCGGGCGGCGTAGGCCTGATGACCGTGGCAGCCCTGATGCACAATACCCTGCTGGCCAGTAAAAAAGAAATTTACGGATAACCCCTCATTGCTATGAACTTTCATACCCGCAAATGGATCAAGCCGGAAGACCTGAACCCCAACCAGTCGCTGTTCGGCGGCCGTCTTCTCGAGTGGATTGACGAGGAAGCGGCCCTCTATTCCATCATCCAGCTTGAAAACCCGCGTTGTGTAACCAAGTACATGTCGGAGATCAACTTTGTCAGCTCTGCCCGGCAGGGCGATATCATCGAGATCGGCATCCTGGCCACTCATTTCGGCACTACCTCGCTGACCCTGGCCTGCGAGGTGCGGAACAAGATGACCCACCAGACCATCATCCGCATCGATAAGATCGTGATGGTGGCCCTCGACGAGGAAGGAAACCCTGCACCGCACGGGAAAACAAAAATTGAATATACCAAAGACCGGCTGGCGGGCAAATAAGAAGAACGGCTATAGCCCCTTCGTGGTCTGGTCATTTCACAGGGCCTGACCGGTCACGATCTGAACCTGTTAAGGCACAAACCATACACTTCTACTGCCAAATTGTCATATTTGTACCTCTTGGAATAACCTTTGAATATCCCAGGTAGATATTCATGTTAAATCAAGACGATAACCATAATATGACAACTGAAAAAGGTACGATTTCAATCAATACCGAGAACATTTTCCCGATTATCAAGAAATTCCTGTATTCTGACCATGAGATCTTCCTGAGAGAGCTGGTTTCGAATGCGGTAGATGCCACCCAGAAACTTCAGAAGCTTTCTTCCATTGGCCAGTTTGACGGAGAGCTGGGGGAGCTGAAAGTCAAAGTGTCATTTGACAAAGATGCCAAAACCATTACCATTTCGGATAACGGTATCGGTATGACCGCCGATGAGGTAAAAAAATACATCAACCAGATCGCGTTTTCAGGAGCAAAGGAGTTTGTGGAGAAATACCAGCAGGAGTCCGACAAAGGCAATATCATCGGGCAGTTCGGCCTGGGCTTTTATTCGGCCTTTATGGTGGCCCGCGAGGTAGAGATCATTACCCGCTCGTTCCAGCCTGACGCCCCTGCGGTAAGATGGTTCAGCGACGGCAGCACGGAATTTGAGATCTCAGCGGCCGAAAGAGCGGAAAGGGGTACCGATGTGATCCTGCATATCGCAGAAGACTCCGAAGAGTTCCTCGACGAATACAAGCTGGAGCAGATCCTTACCAAATACGGCAAATTCCTGCCTACCACCATTGAATTCAAAGATAAGGTGATCAATAATCCCAACCCGGTGTGGGTGAAAGCCCCGTCCGAGCTGAAAGACGAAGATTACCTGGCCTTCTATAAAGAGCTGTATCCTTACGCCGAAGATCCCCTGTTCTGGATCCATCTGAACGTAGACTACCCGTTCAACCTGACCGGGGTGCTTTATTTTCCGAAGATCCGGCAGGACTTCCAGCTGAACCGGGAGAAAATCCAGCTTTACAGCAAGCAGGTGTTCATTACAGACGATGTGAAAGATATCGTACCCGAATTCCTGCAATTGCTGCACGGGGTCATCGACTCGCCGGATATCCCGCTGAACGTATCGAGAAGCTACCTTCAGGCCGACGGTAACGTGAAGCGCATCAACACCTACATCACCAAAAAAGTGGGTGAAAAGCTGGCAGATCTTTTCCGCGAAGACCGCAAGGCTTTCGAGGAAAAATGGGAAAGCATCGGGCTGTTTGTCAAATACGGTGTGATAGCCGACGACAAGTTCTTTGAACGGGCCAAAGAATTCATCCTGTTCAAAAATACAGCCGGTGAGCACTTCACCATTGACGAATACAAAACAAAGCTGGAGGCCAACCAGACCGACAAAGACGGCAACGCCATTGCCCTCTATACCAATGATATCCAGAAAGAAGACGCCTACATCGCCGGCGCTGCCAAACGGGCGTACGACGTGCTGGTGTTTGACGATGTGCTGGATGCCCACTTCATTAACGCCCTGGAAATGAAAGTGGAAAAACTGAAATTTAAACGGGTGGACTCGGAAGCGGCCGACAAGCTGATCGATAAAGGACTCAAAACCGAAGTGGTTTTATCGGAAGACGAAAAGAAAAAGGTAGAAGAAGCATTCAAGCCGTTTATCGGCAACAATATTGTCCAGGTGGAGGCTCTGCCAACCGATGACCTCCCGGTATCTATTGTTCAGACCGAGTTTATGCGGCGGTATACCGACATGTCAAAAATCAACGGCCAGGCCGGTATGCTGGGGGCTATGCCGCTCATGTACAACCTCGTGGTGAACGGTAACCATCCGCTCATTCAGAAAATTGCACAGGAAGGCAACGAAAACGGCCTGGCCCGGCAGCTGGTTGACCTGGCACTGCTCTCGCAGGGCATGCTCACCGGGAAAGACCTTACCCAGTTCATTTACAGGAGTGTGGAAAAAATGGGGTAATTGAATTAAAAACCGGGGAAGCGCGTTTTATATAACCGGTTTCCCTTAATCTGCTTCCCCGGTTTTTACTTACTTCTATACACTTTTTCCCCATATAAAAAATGCAATGCATCATATAATAACCTGATCTTAATCATAAAAAAGTACCCGGAGCGAGGGGAAATTTGCATTTCAGTTATTTATATTTAGTCTAATTAATAATACAATGAAGTTCAGATTTCTGTTATTGTCGCTTGTACTGTTCATGTCCGCCTGTAAAGACAGCGAGGAAGAACCCAAGCCGGCACTCGAGGTAAAGACCGTACAAATTGATGCAAGAAGCTACGCCGACTGGGTGTATTTTTCGTTCGAGAAGGGAGAAGTGGTTTCGGTAGATCCTGCGGGATTTTCATCTGACCTGAACTGGGATATAGCTTTTCACCGGAACGACGTACGCCTCAACTGCGGGCTGTCTGGCAAAGGCGCCGGAGGAGCGCTGAAAACCACGGTAAAAACACTTGCCGACATTTCAACGGCCCCTACCAGCGGTTATGTAGTAGATGCAAAGAAGTCGATCATGACCAAATTCACCCTCCCCGTACCCGTTTTTGAAGATCAGCCCGCCAATACTGAGATCAACTGGCTGAACGTGGACACCAGCAATCCACCGCCGGTGTATACCCTTTTTGACGACGTGTATGTCATTAAAACCGCACAGGGAAAATACGCCAAGATCAAATTTAAGAATTACCTGAGTGATAAAAACGAGACCATGATCATCACCCTGGAATATGCCTACCAGGCGGATGGCTCAACATCGCTCTGATCGTGTATTTATCCTTGCCGGACGCTGTGAAAAAGGCTTTTCTCTTCGTTTTCATCTCCTGGTCAGCCCTGGCGCAGACCGATACCCTGCAGGTGGCCCCGGTAGAAGACATCACCCATCTGCATGAGGTGGTGATCACCGGTACGCGCACCCCCAAGCTGGTGAAAGACAGCCCTGTGCTGACCCGGGTGATTACGGCCAGGGACATCCGGAAGCTGAATCCCGGTAATTTCCAGTCCCTGCTGGAGATGGAGCTGCCCGGTATAGAATTTACCAGCAATGCCAATGTGCCCAACATCAACTTACAGGGCCTGGACGGCAACTATGTGCTTTTCCTGCTTGACGGGGAGCGGATAGCCGGTGAAACCCGGAACAATATTGATTATGACCTGCTTAACCCCAACAACATAGAACGGGTGGAGATTGTGAAAGGCTCACTCTCCACCCTCTACGGTTCCAACGCCATGGGCGGGGTAATCAATATCATTACCAAAAAGAATACAAAACCCCTTCATCTTCAGCTGAACGCCCGTACGGGTAGTTTTTCTGAGCAACAATACGCCGTGAACGCCGGCATAAGCCACAAAAAGCTGAACAGCTATACTTCCGCCCTCTGGAAAACCATTCATAACTACACCCTGGAAGACCGCGATTACCTGGAACGGATCTATACCGATAAAGTGGTTACCGACCCTGTTCTGCGAAAAAAGGAAGTGGAAGGCGGGAAAACCCTGAACCTGGAGCAAAAGCTGGCCTACCGTTTCTCAGACCGGCTGGTATCGGAGCTGAAAGCCACTTACCTGCAAAGAGAGCGGTTCAATGCCGGTGCGGAAGGTACCGTGATGCATAACCTGTACTATAGCTACAATACACTGCTCAGGAATACCTTCCGGTTTAACCCGGGAAACCAGCTGGACCTCACCTACAACTTCAGCACTTACGATAAGGTTAATTTTTACCACCGGATAGACCTTAAAGAGAAAGACTATACTCACCGGCTGCATAACCTGCGACTGATCTCCAACAACCGCCTGAGCAGCCGGCAAATGCTTACCAGCGGAGCTGAATTCCTGACCGAAGGCCTTTCCACCTACATGTTTCAAAGCGGGGAGAAATTCACCTCCGGCAGCTACACCCTGTACACCCAGCATGATTTTACCCCGGCAGAACGCTTTAACCTGCTGACGGGCTTTCGCTGGGACAAGCACTCCAACTACGGGGGCAATCTCAGTCCGTCGGTTTCCCTGAAATATACCCTTTCCAAAACCGTAAGCCTGCGCAGCACATATGCGGGCGGTTTTCGCTCGCCCAGCCTCAAGGAGCTGCATACCAACTGGGATCACCTCGGCATGTTCCAGATCATCGGTAACCCCGAGCTGAAGCCGGAAAAAAGCCGCACCTGGTCTGTTACCACCGATTATGCACACGGGAAGATGTATGCATCGGTCAACCTCTTCAGGAACCTCATTCACGACAAGCTTGACCTGCGGTGGAATGCCGCCAACGACACCGTGTATTACCACAACTCGGGGCGCCAGCTGCTGAAGGGGGCAGAGCTCAATACGGTTTTCTCTCCTTTGCAAAAATGGAAAGTTCAGCTGGGCTATACCTACACCCATGACGGACGGATACAGGGCGGAAAGAATCTCTCCTACACCCGGCCTCATACCGCAGTTTTCAAAACAGATTATACCTTTGGAAAAGCGAGCCACCGTACCGTGCTCAGCCTTAACGGCAAATACCTGAGCAGCACAGACGTGTACTCGGAAGATAACGATGATCTTTACTACAAAATACACTACCCCGGCTACAGCATCTGGCGCATCCAGGCCACACGGCATTACAAAGAGCACCTGGCTTTGAGTGCAGGCATCAGCAATATTTTCAATTACACCCCCGATGTCAACAGTTTTTACTCTTCCTCATCGCCGGGCAGAACCTTTTTTATCAGTCTTAACATAGATTCCGGTCTTATATTTTCAAATTAACTTTCAAACTTATGGAAATTATCTTCAAAATACTCCCTACCCTCCTGTTGACCGGCACTTTGCTGGCCTTTACAACCGATGACACGCCTGTAAAGGGAAAATACCGCTGGGATTTCGAGATCCCCGGATCGGGAACACAGAGCTCTGTACATGAATTTGCCGATGGCTATATCCTGTATACCATGAAAGGAGCCGCCTACACGGCAGAATACCGTATGGACATCGTAAAGCATGAGAAAAACCGTTATGTGCTGAAAGGCGCCGAAGGCGGTCCGAAAAGCGGGCGTTATTTTGTTATTTACCTGAAAGATATCTCGCCGGATACCATCACGATGTATAAAAAGGAATTGCCCACTTTAGAAGAAGCCCTGGCTTTCCCGGAACCGGATGCCGGCAATACCGAAAGCCACGGCTGGAACGTATATAGCCGTGTGAAGTAATGAAAATCTTTATGCTCTCCTGCAGGCCGGGCCGTGCAGGCTCAGAGTGGCAACGGTAAACGTTACAACTATCACCCCGGGCGCAGACGAGAACCAGATACCTCCCGTCTGCGCCCGGGGTGGCTATAACACCCTTACCTGTTAATGCCCATCATTCTACATAAAATTCCAATGTACCCGAAAGCGTACCCGTCTGGCTGAATGCCCCCGTATTGAGCGATTTATAAATGCTGTTCTGCGTGGTAGGCTTCAGGGTGATACCGTCTAATTTTACCTTCATCTTCTTCCCGCTCACCTCTACGGTCAGCTTTCCCGACGCATCGGTAGAAGTATATTCCAGCATGCCTCCGCTCTTGATTTCGGTGATGTTCATGGTAATATGACCGGGGTCTTCGTCAAATAAATCGCTTACCAGCGTATAGGTGGTTGTTTTTGCCGGTGGCGTATCCAGGTTAAAGAAAACGGAAAACGTTTTCAGGCTGTTAGAGCCGTCATTGGCTCCGATATACCGGTTACCTCCGGCCGAGGCCCAGCCGCAGGGGCCCTGAATTTTGTACTGCTCTCCACCGGCTGTAAGCGTAATGTCGGCTTTGCCTTCTGCCGTCTCGTCCGGAATGCCGGGCTCCCCTTTCTTTGTACAAAAGCTGAGTGAAACAACTACTGTACTCACCATTAAAATCCATTTTACTGTTTTCATCTTTCTTTTATTTTTAAGTCATTAATCTTTTGTGTTATATATTTCTGACACATTCCCGTAGTATACTACTCCGTTAGAAATCACGTAAGCTCTGAAGTAATAATACTTTCTATTTCCCTCAAGATTCAGGGTAAATGAATAATTATAAGGGAATGACCCCGGGTTACCTGCATTGCTTAACCTGGAATTGGCTATGGTAGGAGTATTAGTGGTTTCAGCATAGCATATCCCGTATTCCGATATACCATAACTGCCCCCTGAATTAACCCTTCCGTCAAAGCGAAAGCCTATGCTCACAATGGCAGCCCCCACAGTAGTCACACTGGGCGGTGAGGGGTCAGCCGTACGGAACGTCTGGTCGGCACCGTAGAGGGTCTGGCCGTTCGAAACCACATAAGCCCGGTAATGGTACGTGGTAGAAGCGTTTAATCCGTTTGCCAGCATGGTAAACCCTTTCGGGAACGACGTAACGTTACCGTATTCTGCAGCACGTGCATTACCGGTGGTAGGATTCGCAGAAGTGCTCCAGCAAATACCATACTCTCCTATCGGGTACGAGCCTCCGGAAGTCAGCGAGCCGTCGAGCCGTGCTGAATTGATGCTTATGCCGCCCGCACCGCCGGTGCTTACTCCCGGCCATGACACCGCCGATGTTCTGAAGCTTTGTTCCGACCCGTAGATAGTTACCCCGTTAGCTACCACAAAAGCCCGGTAATAGTAGGTAGAAGACATGTTCAGCCCGCCGGCCGTTACCGTAAAGTTCCGGGGGAAAGACGTTACATTTCCATACTCCGACGCCTTGGATCCCGCTGTGGTAGGGCCCGACGATGTGCCCCAGCAAACGCCATACTCGGTAATGGGGTAGGTTCCGCCGGAAGTCAGGGTGCCGTCCAGCCGGGCAGAGTTAACGGTTATATCGTGTGCTCCGCCAGTAGTTACCTGGGGCTGTACCACTGCGGTGGTCCGGAAGCTCTGGTCAGCACCATACGTGGTCACATTATTCGAAATGACATACGCCCGGTAGTAATAAAGCGTATTGGCGTTCAGGCCGGTGGCTGTAGCCGAGAACGAGGCCGGTACGGTAGCCACATCTCCTTTCTGCGCAGACTTGCTGCCTGCCGTGGTAGGAGCCGCCGCCGTACCCCAGCAGATCCCGTATTCAGTGACCGGGAAGGTACCTTTGCTCAGCACCGTACCGCTTAAGCGGGCAGTATTTGCCGTGATATCTGCCGAACCGTCGGTGCGTATCCCGGGCTGGCGCAGGTCTTCTGTCTTAAAGGTCAGGTCGGCTCCGTAAGAAACCACGTTATTCGCTATCACGTAAGCTCTGAAATGGTATGTAGTAGCGGGAGAAAGACTTTCCGCATTGACCGTAAACGAGGCAGGGAATGTAGAAACGTTGCCATTAATGGTTGTTTTTGTCGTCAAAGCCACCGTAGGGTTGGTCTCTTTACCCCAGACCATGCCGTACTGGGTGATCGGGTAGGTTCCTTTGCTGGTGACGGTTCCTTTCAAACGGGCAGAATTATAGGCCACCGCTTCAGCGCCATCGGTCCGGATACCCGGCTGTATAATGTTCAGGGTTTTGAAAGAGCTCTTCTCCCCGTAAAAGGTTCCGGCAGCCGTTATGGCATAAGAACGCACATAGTACGTTGTGTTCAATTTCAGGCTGCTGATGGTTTCCCTGAACCCGATCGGCGTAGGCTGGGTAGGATCCAGTGCCCCTGCCGTGGTTTTCACCCCGTCTGTAGCTTCTTCCTGCTCCGAATACACAAAGCCGTGCTCCCGGATATCCTGGTTTCCCGCCTTGCTGACGGCCGAGCTAAGCACGGCCGATGAAAGGGTAATGTCAGAAACGGCCACCCCGTCCAGCTCCGGTGGCCGGGAGGGCTCTTCCGCTACCTGACAGGAATGGAAAAGCCACATACAAAGGGCTAAAAGAAGCAAATTATATCTTTTCATCTTTGAAGAAGTTTTGAGTTCGGGGTGCCTGGTCCTGCTAAGACCGAAGGTCTTTAAAAGTTCACCACCAGGGGTTCAGCCCTGTTTTCCCTGCCTTTGAGATCTACGGTAGCCACCTGGTATGTGTAGCTTCTGCCTTTTTTCACCGCTATATCCCGGTACTGGGTCTTCTGGTTGTCGAGGGTAGAAACCAGGCTGATATTGCCGTTATCTTCTGCCCGGTAAATTTTAATGCTTTTGACCTGCCCCGCAGAGATGGCGGTCCACCGTAACGTAATCCCTTTGGCATCTGCCGCAAAGCCGGTTTCTTCCGGAACCAGCACAAACCTGCCTGACAGATCGAGGTTAACCGGGAGGCTCTGCGCCCCGGTATTTCCCATGCCGTCTACACCGGCAATCACGTAGCTGAACCGGGTTGCCCCGTTAAAGGCCGAGTCGAGGTACATATTCTGGCTGAAGTGAAGAGGCTCACGGGTGAGCTGGCGGTATTCTTTCTCGTCTTCCGATTTGCGGTATACCACGTATCCCAATACCCGCGGATACTCATCGTGCACGTTCTCCCAGGTAAGCCTTGCCGCAGTTCCCGTATACGAAAGATGGATATCGTAAGGCGGCTTCAGGTACGCCGGCGAGCGGCTCACGGCCGGCTGGTAAAAGAGGGTATCCGAAAAATCACTCTGGTTGTAGGTATCGCTTTCCGATTTTACAGCATAAAAATAATTAAATTCGGGGCTCAGCCGGGCCGAATCCAGGAAAGCACCTTTTCCTTCCCGGATCAGGATCATGGGAGAAACCTGCACAAACGTACCGTTAAGCCCTTCTTTCCTGAACACATAAAAGCCCCGTGTTATGCGGTCAGAAGCGGCCCAGCTTAGCTGCGGTCCCTGTGCGCTCTCCGTGAGCGTCACCTCTGCCGGAGGCGTAGGTATGCTGCTGCCTTCGTATACCGAATGGTAACGGACCGTGCGGGTGGAATGTCCGAAAATATCCTTTACTTCAAAATAGTAGAAATACAATTCATTGGCCTCACCCACATGATCCGTATAGCTCTTATCGGTACCGTTAAATACCCCTTCCACCCGGTAGCCGGTGTCGTACTCGCGGCTGCGGTACAGGGTAACACTCTGCACCCGGTCAGGCGCGCTTACACTCCAGGAGAGCTGCAAAGCACGGGCCTCCGGTGCGGAAACGATCTTTACATCAGACACCTCGGGCACCCATTGCCGGGGGATATTGTCTTCCTCAAAATAATATACGGCCGTGTCTTTGTTGCCGAAAATATCTTTCAGCTGTACCCGGTAATGGTAGGCACCCAACACCCGAAGGCTGGTGTCGGCTATCTGCATGACCTGCTTGTCGGTAACCGTAATCCGGGGATAGACCGGCTTGTACTGCCCGGCATCCTGGGTAATATTCTTGCGTTTTACGTCGGCGCTGATCACCTGTTTCCACTGCGCCGGGAAACGGAGATCCATATAAATGGACTGCTCATATTTGTCGGAAGCCAGCTGGGTCAGGGGTGGAAAATACGGTGGATGCGCATACAGGTATTCTTCCGAATCGAAACGGGAGGCCCCGGCCACTGCCCGGTACTGGTATTTCCGGCCGGCCTCCACTTCGCTGTCGAGCCAGGCTACATTAAAAATATAGGCCAGCTGCGGAACGGCATTGATCACGTCCAGCACCTGCCGGTTACCCGACCGGAAGTCCGTCCATATCTTTTCAAGAGAGGTGTCAGAGGGCTTTGCATCGTCGGCAAATACGCCTGCTGCCTCACGTATTTTTTCTCTTACGCGCTCTATGTCTTCGGGCGGGGTGACCCGGGCAATGGTTTTAAAGGCAGCCTCTCCTGCAGCTTTTCGCTGCAGCTCAAACGGCTTACCGACAAAATCCGGCTTTCCGAAAGAAATGAAGATTCCTTTCGGGGCAGCCCTGAGCACCAGGCCGGGAGATTGCTGTGCCCGCAGGGACAACGATACGAAGCTGATCAACAGAATTACTATCTTTTTCATCATTTTTGAGTGCTTAAGGTTTCCATAGGCATGCCGTTGCCGCAACTGTCAAAAGATAAGCTTATATCAGGCCGGGTACTGATCGTAAAACGGGCAGAGATGTTTTCATTAAAATTTATCAGCGTGTAACAATCCAATACCGGCGGACAAACTTCTATTTTCACACTGCCTCCTACGCTGCCGCATCCTTCCATCTTCAGGCTTTTGATACTTTTGGCAATGCTCTTGGCGCTGATACCCACTTCAGGACTTGCTTTTTGTTTTAATGACAGCTGAACGTTCAGCGCAAGGTGCCCGGCTACTCCCCCCACGGGCAATTCAGCCACGGCGTCAACTCCGGCTTCTCCGTAACCAAACATGCCGGTTTCCACATCAAAGCTGGTAGCCGACCGGAAGTTCAGGAACGTCCGGTATTCATAGGCCACCCGTACATACGCTTCTACGCCTACTTTTGCCACTTCGGCAAAATTCCGGATACGCCCTACGGTCTTATCTATAGAAAGGGTGTACGAAGAATACATGCCCTTGATCCCGCTGTTCAGCTCGGCCGGATACGATTTATTCACAGCCAGCTGGGTGAGGGTGCTCAGGTCTTCCGGGTAAATGGATTTGTTGTAATACCCCAGCAACAGGTTCACCGTGCCATTGATGGGCGTTGGGAGCCCGGCCAGTGTGAGCAGGCCGGTGGCAGAGGTACGCATGTACATACCGCCCGTTCCGATCACCACGGCGCCCCCTATCGAGGTGATGTCTACAATACCGCATTTAATGGGGGCATATTCCGGCAATACCAGGGTAAAGTCGCCCCTTACCTCCTGCCGGGCAAAATTGTAGAACAGGCTCATGTTGCCAAAGCCGGTGTCCATGCCTGTAACTCCCAGCTTCCCTTTTGAGGGGTCGGTCTCCAGCGCTCCCTTGACCACAAAGGTCAGGCTGCGGTCTGCCTCTTCCTTGCTCATATTCTGAAAACCACTTTCAGGAAGCACCGTGCTCAGCACCAGGTTCTGCCACGCTCCGCCGGCCACTTTCATGCTGCTGTTGTCCAGGCCGGGTTTGATCTCCAGGAATTTCCCTTCTAAGGGGATCTTCTGTTTTTCCAGCACTTCCACAGAAGTGCTGAACCCGTTGCCGGTTTTCCGGTGCGTCAGCAGGGCTTCTACCGAGAACCACTGGGAGCTGGGTGTATCGTATATTTTTAGCATCCCTTTTGACGTATAGAGGCCATCCGATATGCTCTGGCTCTTGGCCGCATCGTCGGCTTTAAAGGTCACCTGGCCTTTTCCTTCCACTTCAAAATACAGGGGCTTGATATCGGCTTTTATCTTCCCTGAAGCATTTTTTGCGTAGATAATCTGTCCTACTATGCCGTTTCCGCCCGAGCTCATATTGGGAATGTCCATAGACGCCTGCCCTACGAGGGTAAAGAAGTCTTTGCCCACGTCAATGGTGTTCAGTGAAAACTTCAGCACCTTAAACAAGGTCAGGCTTTTCGACGACGGGCCGTTGAGCTGCTGCTGGTTATCGGAAAACAGGTTCATGGAACCGAACTGCAGCTTGTCGCCGGCTGCCAGACCGTCGAGGTTCGAAACCTCAGCCGCTACCGTGCCCGACTTCCCGGCCAGAGTCAGCTTCCAGTGCGGCTTGTTGTCGTGATAACAGTTCGGATCGTAGGCAAACATGGTTTGCGTACCGGGCTTGATTTCCAGCGGTACAATACCGCCCAGGCTAAAGGCTCCGGCGTCTGAGCTGTTCAGATCCAGCTTGTCGGCAATAAGGCGGTCGGGTTTGATGATCAGGTGGCTCAGGCCAACCGCCACCACACCGGTATTTACCACGGCTTTGGCAATTGAAATTCCGCCGTTATTCAGATCGTATGTCCATACCTGACCCGTAGCCGGCTTTTGCCCGGTAACTTTCCATTTCTCCAGTGAGAAGCTGATGTCTTCTCCCCCGCTGAACGGCAATATTTTGTTGGGCAGCACCGTGATATACCCCGCTTTTACGGCCAGGTCTGAAGGCACCATGTCCGGGATGTTGGTATGCAGCACCGTATAGAAATTCACCGAATCACCCGAGATATAGGATTGCTCTTTCTCTGCCTCAGCCGGGAAATTATGCACTTTGTATTTCAGGTTAACCATTGACGAGTTGCTGCTGGAAGTACCCAGGTTCAGCCTTCTTTTCGGCAGGTTGGCAGCGCTGAAAATAAGTATATCTCCCGGGTTCATGTTCTCCCCGAGCTCTATTTTGCCGGAAAGCTGGTAAGTGCCTTCAAAAGAAGAAAGCTCAAGCCGTGCGGCTGCCCGTAGCTCGCCTTTCCCCTGGCTGTTCCGGGTCACCTGGATACGCGGGAAGTTCAGGCTGTAAACGTACTGCAGGGGGGTAGGCGCCACCACTCCCTGCAGGCCCTGCCCTATCTTCACCTTAAACGACTTCTGCTCCAGCGGGAACGCATCTTTCTCAGGCTGGTGGGTGTTCCCGTTTCCGGGGGCGGCCACAAACCGAACGTCTTTAAAATCGAGGCGGCCGTCTGTGGAAGAGAAGTTAGGATTACCGGGGATGTCGCGCAGGGAGCCTGACACCCGGTACGATCCGTCGGCCTGGGCCTGGGCTGTCTCAATATTCACAGGGAAACCCCACACATCGTTGATCTTAAAGCCCGATTGAAGGGTCAGCGTCAGCTCTACCTTTGACTGGAACTGCCCGTTCATCCAGAAAGCTTCTTTCTTTTCTCCTACGAAAGTCCCCTTATCCGACTCCTTGGCCACAAATACCTCCAGGTTATTTTCGGTGACCGGTATACCTTTCAAGGTGCATTGCCCGCTGGCATCTGTCGTGCACTCTGCATAATTCACTGTACTATTGCCCCAGCCGGTTTTCAGGGTCTTGATGTATACCCGGGCGCCGGAAGAAGGCCCTGTTTTCCCGTCTATGCTCTCTTTAACGGTGGCCAGAACGGTTCGGGCCGGGGTCAGATCTACTACCTTCTGTACGGGGGTGCGGGTAACCGGTATGGTCACTTTTTCTTCCCAATGCGAAAAGTTGTCATCAGCAGCCGGCTTCACGGCCACTACGAACTCCGTTCCGGGGCTTTCAAATTCCAGCAAAGCCTGCCCCTTGGCATTGGTAAGCGCTGTATATTCCTTAATGGTCACCGCGGCTCCTTCCAGCGGCATCACGTTGCTTCCCTGCCTGCCGTTTACCTGCACCCGGATCCGGTGCTTTTTCCGCAATACCGCTAACGTACCTGCCGGAATATTCGTGGTACCTTCCTCCTGGATATCGTACGTAAATTCTCCGTCAAAATACACATCCGAAGCCCGTGGATTCACTTTGATAGTACGGGCTTTTCCTACCTGTGCGGGGATATCCACCACACAGCCTTTCATGACCCCGCTTTCTATGGTCTTATAAAAAGCACCGTCACCCACCCGGATATCCGACACCACGCGGTGCCCGTCTTCATCCGACACACAGGCCGTTATACGCCCTGACGGGTTCATGACAATATCATTGGTCTGCAGCAGCTGGCCGGTCATCAGGGTGAAAGGCTTCAATACAATTACCATATTTCCGATGATCGTATTTCCGTCGGGGTACAACACCGGCTTGTAGCCCGGCTTTGAAAATTCGAGAAGGTAGTCGCCCGACTTCAGATCCTTGAACTCAAAATACCCGTCGTCTTTGGTCACCATAGCCGCCAGCGGTTTCCACTCGGTAGTTTTGACTTCCTCTTTAAACAGTCCGAACATGCCTGAGTCAACTACCTTGGTGGTGGTCACCTTGGTCTTGAGCAATACCTGTACAGAGGCCAGCCCCATGTTTTTCTCCACCACCTTGCCTTTTACCGCCGGATTTTTGGAGAGCATAACAGTTTCTACTTCTGAGCCCGTATACCGGTAAAGCGAGTTAAATTCAACAGCCGAATTCCATTCCGGGCTGTTCCCGGAGGGAATATCGATACCGCCCAGCTGCGGATAGCTAACGGCATCAACCACCTTTATGCCGTCAAATTTATTGTAAACCCCTACGTTTTTATCGCTGTACGAATGGGCTATGAAAGAGTCACTGGCCCGGGTGTTGATCCGTATTACCCGCTGAACTTTGAATTTACCCTGTTCCTGGCCGGCTCCGGTTCGGCCTACGGCCACCGTACGCCCCACTTTTGTGATAGGGTACATTTTGGAGTAATCGCCCATTTGCAGGGCCTGCACAGCCGACGGGGGCAAATTCTGCCCTTCTCCTTCCGGCAGGTCCACTTCCATCGGTTTCAGCCGGAAGAGCTCAATGTTTACATTCTCCAGCTTGCCCTCCTTGGAGCCCATCTGTCCTTCTTTTTCATTGTTACGGGCTATTATGGTCAGCTCCTGGCTTTTTACCAGGCTTACCAGCTCAGGCAGGACAATGTTGTCGCCGGGCCGGGCATTGACCATAATAAAAGGCGTGCAGTAATACGGGCTGTCTACGATCAGCACGCAGGTTTTTCTTACCGCACCTTCATACGAGCCCTTGAACTCTCCGCTTCCGAACGTACTTTTCATGCTTTTCATGCCCGAGGTATCCTTCATCGCAAAGGTCAGGTTAAACTCCCCGTTATCGTTGGTGAAACCGGTAGCCAGCACCTGGCTCACAGACGACAGGCTGGTAGCCTTATTGTTGATAAGCAATGTACCCTCAGCCGAGGTCAGGATGTTCCACTTGTGCCCTACCGGGATAGACGACAGGCTCACCCCGCTGCCCGTCATGAGCGCATCGTGATATGCGTATACCATCATGAGCATCACTTTTACCTTTCTGGCCGGCCGGGCGTCCGGTTTGGGACTCAGGTAGGCCGGGGCTTCGTAAAGATTTTCCAGCAGCCCTCCTCCCGGGCGGTGCTGCGATCTTGCAGAAAAGTTATCAGCGGTCAGTGTCTGGTAATGCTTCCCGATGACCGGTATCATCTTGTAGTCTTCCGGGTAGGAATAGATCAGCTTACCGCTGACTGAGGTCAGCAATTTGGTGATGTCCATTTCCGGGTCCAGCTTGGGCGTGGCTTTGATCGCCGGGGCATTTTTGCCGGGTTGAACATCGGTAAGGGCGGCCGTTCTCCGTTGCTTCCAGGTGAACGCCCGCACCTCACTTCTTCCGCCGTTCCGGAAGGCCGTTCCTTCGCTCCGTATGCTTTCATTCGGATCCAGCGCAGTCACGGCCCACGCATATTTCCGGCCGTCTGCCAGGGCCGGGTCTGCCGGGCCGTATACATATACGTTCCCCGTAACCACCTTTTCAAAAAACGGAGGTTGGGTGCCGGCCAGGAAGGCGTCGTTCGGGTTGCGTTTGGGATCCAGCAGTTCAATAAGCTTTATCCTGAACCGGGTACCCGGAGGTGCGCCGGCGGGCAGGCTCCAGCTGAAAATAATGTTTTGTGGCTGAACAGATGTCACCTCCTCGTTTTCAAAAGGTTTGATCAGCATGGGCGGCTCTATGCTGGTCAGCCGTATAGTGGTGCACCCCAGGGGTGATTCGGAAGACAAAGGCACCGTATGCCGTGTAAAATCATAAGCCCGTACACATACCTGGTACACGCCTTCGGGCAGGCCGTTCTTCCGTTCTATATCATGCATGGTAATGCCCCGGGTATTGAGCTGGTTAACATCAAATACCTCCTGGAGATCGCCCACGGTGAGGGTAAACGGGATATTCGGCCGGAGCGTTATGCCTCGTACCGGCCTGAAGTCAGGGCTGGTATAGACCATAATGCCGTTGTCGCCGCTGATGGTGGCCCGCAGGTAAACGGTCACCTCACGGGTCTGGGTATTCCGTAAGGTGATCAGCACCTTGCCCGGGTTATTGGCGTAATCGCTCAGCCGGGTGGAATACGGCGGTACCATGTTAATGCTGACATTGACCGGGAAGAGGGTCTGGGCCTGCGAAACAGCAACCCCCAGCATAAAAACCAAAAAGATAAAAGCTTTTTTCATAGCCTGTAAAAATTTAAAAGCTCAACGTATAACCTGCCTCTGCCGTAAATTCTGAAAATGTGTTCCCCATACCTTCTGCATAAGCCTGCTTCAGCGAGTTGATTCTCAGGCTTAAACGCTGTTTGGCTACCAGCTGCCAGGTAGCGGTACCGCCCAGGCTCAGGATATTGCTTTTGCCCTGGGGCAGGGTGCTGATGATATACGAGTTCTGGGTACCTACCTGCAATTTGCTCTTCAGAAATGCCTTGGAGGCCCCCAGTGAAAAACCGGTGTTGCTGATATCTCCGTCTGCTATTTTATTGACCGTGTAGTTCAGCCCCGACAGCAGAGTCAGCCCCGGCTGGTTCAGGGTAATGCTGTAATTCAGCAGCGCTACGGTAGAATTGATGTTGTTCATGATCTTGGTTTCCTCGTTGACATCCTTAAGGTTACTGTTATTGTACGAAAGGAGGAACATCTGTGTGCTTTCTGTGCGGGCCAGCACCAGGCGCGGGCTTACAGACAGGTTGGCGGTGGTTTGGGTAAGCAGGTACTTATTCTGCACCAGGGCCACCACAGGCTCCGAATTGGAGGAGAAGTTAGTATAGGCAATATCCAGCCCCAGTTTTTCGTTAATATCCCAGGAGAGGTTCGACAGGCCTATCACCCGTCGGGTTGTGGCCTGTTTTTGTTTTTTGGTGTTGTCGTCCTGCACGCCGATGCTGGCCATGAGCCGGAGCTTCCCGTTCAGTATATTCAGTGTGGGCGATACCGTCAGGTTTTTGATGTCATTCTGGAAATAGTAGGCTCCCATAGAGCGGAATTCCGGGTCCACATACCGGTAAGCCGCTTTCAGGCTGAAATTCTTTTCCTTATATCCCAGTCCGCCGCTGTAGGCAATGTAATATTCCGAAGTACCGTTGACCGGGATCAGCTTTTTGATCACGCCCGGCACCCCGGCTGAATCGGTATAGAGGGCTACGGTTGAGTTCCGGTCGCCGGTATAAACGCTGATCCCTCCGTCGCCAAAAACAAAGAACTTCCCGGCAAAAGTCAGCTTGAGATCTCCTCCCAGCACCACATTGGCAGCGGGCCGCAGGAGGCTGGTTTCCAGGTCACCCTTGAAATTCTTTTCGCCGTCTTTGGCACTGAGAAAGCTGAGATCGAAGTGATTATTTTCTGTGCCCACTCCTACTTTGGCGGCATAGCCGTTCCGTGAAAAGCTATACGGCTCTACCGCACCCGTAGTGGTATCGATGGTGGTGGCCCGGTTGAGCCGCCCGGCCATAAAGCCCAGCCTCAGCTTCCCCGGATTGAGCTCAAAACCTGCCCCCAGCATAGTGTGCCCGGCCAGGGTATACGGTGAGAAGGTGAGGTTCCGGTAGCCGGCATGAACCGTAGCCCATTTATAGGTAGGGCTCATGCCAAACTGGTTAAAAGGCTGGCGGAAGGAACGATCCTGCTCACTATACATAAAATACAGGGGAACAGAAATGCCGTATATTGAAAATACGGGGCTACCGCTGATCATGTACATAAACGGGCTTCTCCGGGCGGCAATGCCCGCTGCCGTGTACCCAATACCCCGAATATCCAGTGAACCGCTCATGCTAAAGGGTTTCTGGCTGCCGATGGCCGCCAGGTCCTGCGCATATGCTCCCAGCGGAGCAAGCAATAAGAGAAGTATCCGTTTTAGCATCGCTTTTGGAATTACTTCCACAAAGCTAGATTTCCTCTGTATGTGCGTCAATTACGGAAATCCGTGATAGGAACTAAAGTTGCTCCTTTGTTTTTTGTGAATTTACAAAACACACCCTTACAAACCCCGGAAATCACACCAACTTATCTCTATAGGCCTTCGTAATGGCCTCACCCTTGGAATTTACCCTCAGCTTCTGGTAAATATGAAGAATGTGCTTTTCCACCGTATTAATACTGAGGTCAAAGTGTGCGGCAATCAACTTATAGCTATCCCCCTCCACCAGCCGGCGAAGCACCCCCACCTCGCGTTCGGTAAGCCCGTAGGGATTCTGTTTGGGTTCATGAAAGGAGCTGAGCACCTTCAGGGCAATAGACGGGCTCATGGCTCCCCCGCCTTTGGCCACCTCCAGGATGCTCTCAATAATCTTTTCACCGGACGTGCTCTTCAGAAGATAACCCACGGCCCCGGCTTTAATGGCCTCAAAAATCTTTTCCGTGTCCTCAAATACCGTAAACATCAGCACTTTGGGCATATAAGTGGCCCGCTCCGAAATCTCCCGTAAAGCTTCTATGCCCGACATCTGCGGCATCTCGATATCCATCAGGATCACGTCGGGAAGCTCCTTCCCCACCTCTTCTGCTATGTGAACGGGGTGAAGATGTGTGCCGGTCAGCACCAGCTCATCACTGGACTCAATGATCCAGCCTAATGTTTCGCTCAGCTGGACATTATCTTCATAAACAGACACTCGGGTTCGCGCCATGGCATAGATTTTTGACCGCACAAATATAGGTGGAATAACCGCTTACCTCAATGACGGATTTATGTGAGAGGAAATTTGGTTAACTTTACAACAACCAAACCTTAAGCCAATGCCCGTAAATCTGGATGCCTTGTTGCGTTACCACACCATTAATAATTGCCTGCAAAGACGGGAGAAGAAAAGGACGAAGAGGCCAGGGGCATCCATTACCTTCAATCGTTGCTCCATCAAACTGAAACAAATCCACATCCACGATTTGGCATTTCAACAATTCGTACTGGAGCAATGCGGGTTAAAAATCAATAACACCCGGGTGATGCTGGCCAATAGGCATTAACGTGGCTACGGAGGCGCTGGATCAGATTTTTGTCATAATCCAATTCTATTCAAATCACTTTCTCCCTTAGTACGTACCAAGCAAAATCTGGAACCGTTTCGGGTCAGAAATGGGTTTCGTATTTTACATATCCATAGAGCTGCGTGTTTTGTATGTATCGAAGGTAATAAAATGTAATTTCCTGAAAATTAAAAATTAACCACTATCGGAATTTTGCGCGGTTTCGTATATTTGTGTGTTAGCTGCAAGGTAACGACAACTCAACAAAATTAAATGAATGAACAAGATTGACTCGACAATAAAAAAACTTAAATCAAGTCCTTTATTTTACCTTTTCTTGTCATCAAGAGAGCTTTTTCATTCTAACTTTTGGTTTTGGTTATCAACTTTGAATAAAACTGAAACAGCAAAACTTTTTAGCGACAAATCAGTAACTAGCGACATTACTTTCAAAAGAGAACACAATCAAACCAGTGGGGAATTCAAAGCTACTGTTGACTTATATGTGTCAGACAAAATTGCAATTGAAAACAAGGTCAAAGACTTCCCAACGGAAGGACAACTTGAACGAATTAAAAACTCATTTGGTAAATCTGATATAGAGTTTGTGCTTACAACTTTATTTTGGACAGATGAGCTGTCTTTCAACGGTTGGACAGTCAAAACCTATAAAAACATTTCTGATGCAATTGAGCCCGTAAAATTCACGAATGACACATACTACCAAAGCTTAATTTCTGATTACAAACAGTTCTCACTTAATTTATCGGAATTGGCCGAACAACTGGAAATAATGAATGAATACGATTTTGCTATTTCATTGAACAAAGTTTTATACGGCAAACTGAACGAGATAAAACTTTGGGAAGGTTATCAAAAATTAAGAGCAAGCCATTTACTAATCCATTTTAATAACTCAAACAAACATAACGTAACTACAGCTTACGGCATCAATAATCAAAAAGCAACTATTGACTTTGTACTTGACTTGAATGACGGTTACAAAATAGGGATTCAGATTGAGGATATTCAATACAGAAAATTCGTAATCGGAAGAAAAGCAGGAAAATTTGCAGAAAATTTAATAAGCAGCAATCTATTTCTAAATAATGCATTTTGGGGTAGAGGAAAAAAGAGTTACTTAAATTATGGCGACACCTTTAAATACCAATATGAAAAAATTGAAAAAATAACATTTACGGACTTGTTTGAAAAAATAAACAACGACTTCCAAAACATTCATAACGAAATTGACAACATTAAAGGACAAATACCCAGCAGCTAACAGCGGTTTGGCGAAGGGTGGGGTTTCGTGCCCCGCAGACACATTTGTGCAAGCCGAAAGTTTTATACTCCGAACAAACTTTAGTGCTAAAAATCCCGCCCGAACGCCAAGCCCCGAACCGTTAGCAACAAGGTTGACGGAACGGTAATTCTAAAATCAACATTCCCGAATTAACAAGTCGTCCGTTAGACTTTGTTGCTGCCCAAAACGAACGAGAGTAATTTTTACCTCTAGTTACACAACGAGAGTAATTTTTTTATATTTTTACCCTCGTATCGAAAACGAGAGTAAAACTTACACTTGAACGAAATGAGCAAATTTGATAAAAATATACCATACAACGACCTGCCTTTATTGCCGCCAAACGCAGATGTAGAAACAAAAGAGATATTGCGTAAAACGATTTCGGCAGGTAGAGCATTGGCTCAACTGAACGGGACTTTGAAGAATTTACCCAATCCAACTTTGTTTTTAGACACGATTTATCTTCAAGAAGCAAAGGCAAGTTCAGAAGTAGAAAATATCATCACAACCAATGATGAACTTTACAAATCGTTGGTTGCAGACAAAAAAGTTGAAAATTCAGCCACCAAAGAAGTATTGAGCTATAAAGAAGCTCTTTGGTTGGGTTTGGAACAGTTAAAGAAAAAACCGTTTATCACAACCAACCTTTGCATAAGCATTGTTCAATGTATCAAACAAAACACCGCTTCTATTCGGGTTACACCCGGAACAACTTTGAGCAACACAAAAGGCGAAGTAATTTATACGCCACCAAGTGGCGAAGCCGTTATTCGTGAAAAATTGGCAAATTTGGAAAAGTTCATCAATGAAGATGATACTATTGACCCATTGATAAAGATGGCGTTAATGCACTACCAATTTGAGGCAATCCACCCATTTGCAGACGGTAACGGAAGAACAGGACGGATTTTATTATTGCTATACCTCAAACTTTCGGGTTTACTCGATACACCAGCCATTTATTTGAGTGAATACATCATTAAAAACAAAGTGGATTATTACAAAAATTTGCGTAGTGTAACCGAAAAAAACGATTGGGAAAACTACATTTTGTATATGTTAGATATGATTGAGGAAACTTCTGCAAGAGGTTTAGAACGGTTGAATAAATTCACAAAAGTCATAGACAAAACCGCAGAAGAAATAAAAACAAAATTGCCAAAAATATATTCCAAAGATTTGGTTGAAATTTTGTTTCGGTTGCCTTACACCAAACGCCAACACTTAATTGATGAAAATTTCGGAAACCCCAAAACAGTCGGAAATTATTTGATAGCATTAGAAGAAAACAGCTTTTTGAAATCAGTAAAAGTCGGTAAAGAAAAATTGTATTTGAATGAACGATTGTTGGAAATTTTAGAGGGAAAGTAAAACAATGAATACGAAATTATGGCTTGATAATCCAGCCCAGCATTTCGCTCAGTTGCACGTTATCTTCATACACAGATACCCGGATTCGGCTCATATACACAGACTTTTGAGCGTACAAATATGGAGGCAAGTATCCTACTCCTCAATGGCGGATTTATGTGAGGAGAAATTAGGTTAACTTTACAAGCTTTAAACCTTAAACCCGATGCCTGTAAATTTAGATGCCCTATTGCGTTACCACACCATTAATAATTGCCTGCAAAGGCGTAACAGAAAATGGAGTTGGGAAGAACTGGCCAATGCCTGTGCGGAATATGCCGATGAAGTGGCTCACCGTGATACCCGAAATATACCTTCCAAACGGACCATCCAAAACGACATTAAAGTTATGCGATCGGGCGATTTGGGTTATTTCGCTCCGATTAAAACCGAAAATGGCCAATATTTTTATGAAGACCCGGATTATTCTATCAAGAACGCTACGTTAAATAAAAATGATTTCAGGGCTATCGGTACGGCGGCCAAAGTTCTCGGACAATACAGAGGCTTCGATTTCTTCAACGACCTTAATCCTATCTACAGGAAATTTGAGAGTAAACTGTATATAAAGTTACAGGAAGAAAATCAACACGCCATTTCTTTTGAAAAAGACGAAGAGGCCAGGGGCATCCATTACCTGCAATCATTACTGAATCATATTGAAACTAAAACCGTGCTCCACATCGGCTATAAGAAGTTCACAGACAGCGCCTTAAAACACCACATCATCCACCCCTATTTACTAAAAGAATTTGACGGGCGCTGGTACCTGTTGGGTTGGCACGATCAGGGGAAATATATTATCACCCTGGCTTTAGACCGCATGGAAGAGGTTTCGGAAGCCGTGGGTTATACCTACCAGGAAGGAAACTTTAATGCGGAAGAGTACTTTGGTAATACCCTGGGCATCACCTATACCGGTCAACCTGCTCAAACGGTTGGTATCGAGGTGGATGCAGATTTTGCCCCTTTCCTGCTGACCAAGCCTTTGCACAAAAGCCAACAATTATTATGTAACGATGCCCATGTTTATACATTCAGCTTCCGGTTAGTCATTAACCAGGAGCTGGAAAACTGGGTTCTAGCGCATTCTAACCATTTAAAAGTACTTGAACCCATAGAATTAAAACAATCCATTTTAGAAAAAATCAAAAAGGCTTACCATAATTTTTCATAGCGCAAATAGGCTGCACACCGGCTGTTTTCTTTGGATTTTAATTCAAAGATGATGATAATAGCCCTAATTGGAAGTCGTAATTTTAACGATTATGCGTATTTGAAAGAAAAAATGAAATTGTTTCCGGGGATTACAAAAATCATTTCGGGTGGTGCGAAAGGTGCTGATAAACTCGCCGAAAAGTATGCGAAAGAATTCGATATACCCATTGAAATAGTTCTGCCCGATTGGAAAAATCATGGAAAATCGGCCGGTATTTTTCGGAACAGACTGATTGTTGACAAAGCCGATTTGATCGTGGCATTTTGGGATGGAAAATCGGCCGGTACCCGAAGCGGCATTGAGTACGCCAAAAAAACACATAAAGAATTTCGTACCTTTATTTACACATTTACCTGAAAATATGCCCAAACTGTTAACCAAATCAAAATTTCTCAACGGCTTAGATTCCGAGGCCCTTTTGTGGCGCGTGGTCAATCAGCCCGAAACCATCCCTCCGCCGGGTGCTTTCGCGCAACAGATATTTGAAAGCGGTACAGAAGTGGGTCTGTTAGCTCAACAGTATTTTGAGGAAGGTATTGACTTAACTCCCTTCGATTTTCTTCCCAATATCCGGCAAACCCGTCTAGCCCTGAGGAACCGCAAACCTATTTTTGAAGCCGGCTTTCTCACCGGCCGGTTTTATGTAAGGGTAGATATCCTGATCCCTTCCGGGAAGGAGGAATGGGACATCATCGAGGTGAAATCCTCCACCAAACTGAAAGAAACCCACATTCATGATTTGGCGTTTCAACGATTTGTACTGGAAAAATGCGGGTTAAAAATTAATGCTACCCGGGTGATGCTGGTCAATAATCAGTATATCCGTCAGGGAGAACTCTCTACCCGGGATTTATTTTACTTTGAAGAGGTCAACGAACAGGTAAGCGAATTCCTCCATCAGGTTCCCGCATTGGCACAAAACATGCTGGCCGTCATGGATCAGCCCGTATGCCCCGAGTTCCGTCTTGAAGACCTGACTAAGGGTGAATACAGTAACGTATTTAAAGATGAATTTAACGCCGCTCTACCCAAAGGCTCTGTTTTTGAATTATATCGCGGTCAAAAGAAAAAGCTGATAGAACTCTGGTCTTCGGGCATTCATCTAATCAAAGACCTGCCCACAGATGAACAAACCCCGGACAAACACTTAATACAAAGGGAAGCCGCCATTTCAGGGAAACCCTATGCTAACCCCGAGCAAATACGAGCGTTTATTGAGGGGCTGGAATACCCCATCTATCATTTAGATTTTGAGACTTTCAACCCCGCCATTCCGCCCTTTGACGGCACCCGGCCTTATATGCAGATACCGTTCCAATACTCCCTTCATATAGAACAGGCAGATGGCACCATTGAGCATCGGGAGCACCTGCATACGGCTTCCACTGATCCCCGAAAGGCCTTATTTAGTCAATTACATGAGGATATAGGCCCACAAGGAACTATACTATCTTTTTACGAAACCTTTGAAAAGAGCAGGATAACCGAATGGGCAAGTGCAGCCCCCGAATACCATATCTGGGCCGAAGATTTAACTGCCCGAATGCAGGATTTGCTCACGCCCTTCAAGCAGTTCTATTATTACCATCCCGACCAGCAAGGCTCTTGCTCCATCAAAAAAGTACTGCCCGTAATGTCCGATTTATCCTACAAAGGAATGGCCATCTCCAATGGCGGAGAGGCGCTTAGTGCCTATGTCAAACATTTTGTTAATAATCAGCCGCATGATGATAATGAGCAGTTGATTAAAGATATGCTGGCTTATTGTGAACTGGATACTTGGGCGATGGTGATGATTTTGAGGAGGTTGGGGGAGCTAACTGAAAATTAGATTAATTTAAAAAAGAAAAATTAACCCAATTAATTTCTATCTTATAATTATACCCGCCTTCAACTATAAAGCGGGTAATCAATTTGTAAAGATTTAGGTATTGGTACAATTGTAATCGAAAACAACAAAGAAATAAATTATGTCAAGCGGATTTGTAACACCAATAACAATAAAAGATGCGATAGATAACATTGTTAGTAGAAATTATTTACTTCCTGCAATCCAACGAAAATTTGTTTGGAGTAGCGACCAAATTGAAGTACTGTTTGACAGCATAATGCGAAGCTACCCAATCAACTCTTTTATGTTTTGGGAGGTAAAAGAAAGTAAAATAAAAAACGATTTTAAATTCTATCAATTCTTAACTGAATATCGGCAATTTTTTAAAGAAGATAATCACGACATAGACACTAAAAGTAATCCTGACTTTAAAGCAGTTATTGACGGACAACAACGGTTGACAAGTATTTATATTGGTTTAAAAGGTTCTTACGCTTACAAACTACCAAGAAAACGGTGGGTTGATAACGAAGAAAATATCCCAACAAGACATCTATACTTAAACCTTTCAAACCCTTTACCTGACGAGAACGAAAGGCAGATGATTTATGATTTTCAATTCCTAACAAAACAAGAATTTGACAAAAAAACCGAAAGTGACGATATTTGGTTTAAAGCAAATGATATTTTAAAATTTGAGAAAACTAATGACCTTGACAGCCTTATAGATGAAAGCGGTTGGTTGTCAAAAACTTTTACAAAAGATACCATTCGCCAACTTCGCAAAGTCATTTTTGAAGATAAATTAATCAATTACTATCTTGAAACCACACAAGAAATAGACACCGTTTTAGACATTTTTATTCGGACAAATAGCGGTGGCGAGCCGTTAAGTTTTTCGGATTTGCTAATGTCAATCACAACAGCAAATTGGAAATCTGACGCACGAGAAGAAATTCCGGACGTTGTAAAGAAAGTTTTTGAAATTGGCAATCCCGGTTTTCTAATCAGCAAAGATTTTGTTCTAAAAACTTGTCTTGTGCTTTTTAATGACAAAAGCATTAAATTTCAAGTCAAAAATTTTGTTCAAAACGACGTAATTGTTTTTGAAGAGAATTGGGATAGAATAAAGAAAAGCATTATTGAAGCATTTACATTACTTTCTAATCTTGGGTTTAATGACCATAGTTTAAGAGCTAAAAATGCAGTAATTCCAATCATTTATTACATCTATCATCGTGGAATTGAAAACGACATAAACAGTCCGATAAAATACAAAGACGATAAGTTATTGATTAGAAAATGGCTTTGCCTTTCCCTTTTAAAAGGTGTTTTTGGTGGTCAATCCGACACTGTTTTAACAAGCATAAAAAAAGCAATCAAAGCGGAACTTGCAGACACAAGCAAACAACCAACGTTTCCGCTCGACAGAATTAAAGAGGAGTTTAAAGGAAATCCGGCCAAAAATCTTTCGTTTGACGATGATTTTATTGAAGGACTTTTGACAACACGAAAAGATGCACCTAACTGTTTTCCGGTTTTATCATTGATTTATTCGCATTTGAACTTCGGAAATCAAGATTATCACAAAGACCATTTGCACCCTGCGAGTTATTTTTACAACAGTAAACTAGCAAACTATCAAACAGAAGAAGATTTTAAATTTTATACCGACCCAACAAATTGGGACAGCATTTTAAATCTTCAATTACTGAACGGAACTTTAAATCAATCCAAACTTGACACTCCTTTGAAAGATTGGGTAACAAATAACAAAATTGACAAAGTAAACCAACTTATTCCTAATGTTAGTTTAGACATTGCGGACTTTAAAGCATTTTTAACTGAACGTAAAACTTTACTAATTGGACAATTAAAGAAAATGGTAGTGTAATGACAAAAGAAAGCATAGGATGTGAAAAGTTGCTAAGTAAATAACCAAATGAATTGTTTTTTAAACTACATAAAATATTGTTTAAAACAATATTTCGTAAATATAATAAACTCCCCACACCGAGTTGTGTTGTAAAAAATTATCCCCAGCGCAAATACACTGCACCCCATCCTTCCACATTTGTATCATATCAGAATGACAATTATAAAACCGAAAAACAATGCTTGAATACAACCTTGATCTATCATTCATCGAACAAAATACTAATCTGGATAGTGGTGAGTTAATTGTGTTGGGTGGACGCCCGGGAATGGGGAAAACGTCATTTATTATGAACTTATTAAGTAATAGTTCAAGAAAAGTGTGCTTTATCTCTTTAAGCGAATCCTTGGAGGAAATAGCCTATAAAAAAGAAAGAATGAATATATACCCCGACTCTAAAAAAAACTATGATACTATTTGTATTGACAGACCTCCGCTGATCGAATTACTGGAATTAATTGTAACTCAAAAAGGGAATTTTCAATATTTTGTAATTGACGACCTGAGAAGCTTAGAAGAAGATGTCAATCCTCTTTTTAGCGAACATAAGAACTATCAGTTGGTGTTAAGGCACCTGAAAGTATTAGCAAAAAGTTTACACACAAACATCATTTTAGTTTCGTTACTTGACAAAAGAGTGGAAGACGGTTTTCCTTTTAGGTTTTATTCGTCCAAAGAAAAATATATAGATCATCTTCTGATTATTCATCGCCCCGCATATTACCATATTCAAACAAACGAGTTCAATGACCCGATTGAATATGACGATGCTTTTTTGTACATCACTAAAACCAAGCTTTTAAAAGGCCGCGATGACTTTAGGCTAAAATTCAAATATCCGCTCTGGTATTTTCCCGGAGAAAAGTACCTGAATAAAAACGAAAATAATATTGTTCCGTTTTAAAACACTCTTCCTTAAACGGAACTTCACGTTTACCCCTTAATCTGTCGAATAAAAAACATTCCCAGGCGCAAATACACTGCGCACATTATCGACACATTTGCAGAAAACAAACGCAGTATATCATGAAAAATCTTTACCGGGAAAATCTGATTAGTCTGGTATGCTCCCTGGAAAACATTTTAGATGAATTAGAAATAACCATTATTAACCTGGCAATGAGCGGAGAATTTTCAGACTTTAATGATCAATGCGAGATCGGAGAAGTGATGAGAATCAGAATAGAAGATTTTAAAAATGCAGATGATCAAAATATCAAAACCTGCATCGAACTATTTAACAGCATAGAGCAATCCTATATCTATATCATGAACATTAACGCCATTAAACGGAAAGAAATAGAAGGAGATAACCCTAACGAGCATTAACCTTTATGATTATTAGGTATTTCAAAGTCTTGTAGTACTGCGGTAAACAATAACTCATAATTTTCTGTTTAATCGTACCATTTCGTAATTTAGGGCCACTTATCAATTGTAAACTATTATTCATCAATGAAAAAGTTACTACTCATTCTGAGTACGCTGGCTTTGAGCCCGATGGCCAGAAGCCAGTCTACCCCCCATTTTGCTACCGACCCAACCCTGAGCCCCGACGGAAAAACCGCCTATTTCAGCTTTGACAGCGACATCTGGAAAGTGCCGGTCAGCGGCGGCGAAGCCCTGCGGATCACAGCGCTTGAAGGCATTGAAATTAACCCGCGGGTATCGCCTGACGGCAAATGGCTGGCCTTCAGCTCCAACCAATACGGCAATTATGATGTATTTGTCATGCCGCTTGAGGGCGGGGAGATCCGGCAGCTGACCTGGCACCAGGCCACAGACCGGGTCGAAAGCTGGAGCTGGGACAGCAGGAAGATCTATTTCACGTCTGACCGGTACAATAATTTCGGAAGCTACTCGGTGGAAGTGAGCGGAGGCACGGCCAAACGCCTGTTCCCCCATTTCTTTAACACCACCAATGCCCTGGCTGAGACCCCTTCCGGCGAATACATTTTCACCGGTACCATGGAAAGCGACGGCCAGGCGACCCGTAAACGGTATAAAGGAGAGAACAACCCCGACCTGCTGGGCTACCATCCCAAAACGGGAAAGTTCACCCAGTATACCACCTATAACGGCAAAGACCTGAACCCTACCGTAGACAAAAACGGGATTATTTATTTTATTTCTGACGAAAAAAACGGCGAATACAACCTTTATTCGCTTCATAAAGGTACACAGCAGGCTTTAACCGGGTTTCCCACGTCTATTCGCCGGCCCTCTGTATCTGCCAACGGGGAGAAAGTCATCTTTGAAAAAGACTATCAGCTCTTTGTTTACGATGTAGCCGGCAAACAAACCCGGCCGCTCGACTTCAGGGCCAACTACAACAGAAGCCTGGTCAAAAGCCAGGAGTTTAAAACCGAAGGAAATATCTCCGCTTTTGATATATCGCCCGACGGTAAGAAGATCACGTTCGTGTCGCGGGGCGAATTGTTCGTGTCTGACATAAAAGGAAAGTTCATCCAAAAGGTGCTGGAGAGCCCGGAACGGGCTTTGGAGGTAAAGTGGCTGAAAGACAACCGTACCCTCCTCTTCAACCAGACCCGGAACGGTTACCAGAACCTTTACACGGTCAATGCTGACGGCAGCGGAAATCTCAAAGAGCTGACCACAGATGTGCGCAATAACCGTGACATCACCCTGACCCCCGATCTCTCCCGGGCCGTATACCTCAGCGGCAGAGACGAAGTCCGCATTCTGGACCTCTCCACCCTGCAGTCGTCTGTCATTGTAAAAGATGAGATCTGGGGTTTCCAGAATTCTTCTCCCTCATTTTCTCCTGACGGTCAATACGTACTTTTCACGGCCATAAGAAACTTTGAGCAGGATATCTTTGTGCATCACCTCAAAGACAACAAAACCATTAACCTTACCCAAACCGGGGTAACTGAAGCGGGTCCGGTGTGGTCGGCCGACGGCCGCTACATTTATTTTGCCAGCAACCGCACAGCTCCTTCCTACCCGTTCGGTATGCAGGATGCCACCGTTTATCGCCTGGCGCTCGACTGGTATGCCGACCCCTTCCGGTCAGATAACTTCTCCAGGCTGTTTGACGATAAAAAAGACAGCCTTGCCTCAAAGCCGGTCACGATCAATACCGACGGGCTGCTGGACCGGATCACCCCGGTTTCGAACCTTTTCGGAACCCAGTCAGGGCCGGTGACCTTTTCGGTAAAAGAAAAGAACTATATCTTTTACAATTCCAACGAAGAAATGGGCCGGCCCCGGTTCTTCCGCACGGTTACGTCTGACTTTGAACCCGATAAAACAGAAAAAGTGGCTGAGCGGCCCTTCTCTTCCATCGTAAAAGCGGCCGATAAGTTTTACGTGCTGATGGGCGGTGATATTCATACCTATTCTCCGGAATCCAATAAAACGGAGAAAATTACCATCGCATACAAATTTCAGAAAAACCTGGAAAACGAGTTCCGGCAAATGTATTACGAAGCCTGGGCCGGGCTGGAAGAAAACTTCTATAACGAGACCTTCCACGGGGTTGACTGGAAGGCCCAGCGCGACCGGTACGCTGCTTACCTGCCTTTTGTAAACAGCCGGAAAGACCTGCGGGTGTTGCTCGGCGACCTCCTCGGCGAGCTTAACTCCTCCCACCTGGGCTTTACTTCAGGCGGAGACGAAGAAAGCACCCATCTTAAATATATAACGAATGAAACCGGTATTGTATTTGACGGGGCCGATCCGTACAAAGTAGATCACGTGGTGCGGAAGTCGGCCGGAAGCCCCGTTCAGCTTCAGAAAGGCGACGTGCTGACTGCGGTAAACGGCGTAAAGACAGACAAAACCAGGGACCGCGACTATTACTTTACCCTGCCTACGCTACAGGAAGAAATCACCCTTGAACTGGAAAGAAACGGCAAACCGTTTACAGTAAAAATACATCCCGAAGCCAGCTTCTCTTTCAAAGATAAGCTATACGACGAGTGGATCCTGGAAAGCAGGAAGCGGGTAGATCGCCTGAGTAAGAACCGGATCGCCTACTCGCATATGAAGAACATGAGCGGACAGGCACTGGAATCCTTCCTGCTGGATATGGTGGAACAGGAAAACAACAAAGAAGCCACCATCCTCGACCTGCGTTTCAACCGGGGCGGCAACGTACACGACAAAGTGCTGCAGTTCCTGGCGCAGCGCCCTTACCTGCAGTGGCAATACCGGGGTGGGAAACGTTCGCCTCAAAGTAATTTTGCACCTTCGGGCAAGCCCATTGTTCTGCTGATCAACGAGGCCTCTCTGAGCGATGCGGAAATGACGGCGGCAGGCTTCAAAGCCCTGAAGCTGGGCACCATTATCGGCACCGAAACCTACCGGTGGATCATCTTCACTTCCGGCAAAAGCCTGGTTGACGGCTCGTTCTACCGTATCCCCGGCTGGGGTTGCTACACCCTTGACGGCCAGAACCTGGAAGTTACCGGCGTGTCTCCCGATATTTATGTGAAAAATACTTTTGAAGACCGGTTAAAAGGCAATGATCCGCAGCTGGACCGGGCCATAGAAGAGATTCTGAAACAGTTGAAATAAGAAGATGCCTGAAAATATGCAGAATGCAAGACGTTGAGAAAGAGCCTAACATACTCTGGTATGTGATTACGGGCAATTTTTCGGAACAACGCAGCATTTTGGATACTTTTCAGGCAGCTTTTGTTTCTTTTGCAGTTGCCCAATACACAAGTAAGTGCCTGGTTTCTGCCAGCGGATACCCGTTTTGAAGACTCCATGTTTTCACCCATCTCTTTCCGGTCTGATCGTATTTGCGTAATCATCCGAAGAAATCTACGGTTGCGTAAAGGATCAAGGCCACCCTTTCACAGGTTTATTGTTGGCCATGTAAACTAACATACGGGATATGGGTTCCGTAATGTTTATTGATAGCCCGGATTGTCTCATTCGCTAAGACGATTTGTCCTGCTAGAGACGGACTATAGCCATCTTCTGCAAAAAACTCCCTGCTACTGATTTTATACCCATCAGGACTCATGTACTTATTATTCATAATATCCCTGTAAATGGTGGTAATGTCAACTACAGCCCAGTTCAATTGCCGGCTCAGGCTGAATGCTTCCTTCCTGTAGCTTTCCAAACCACTTTCTAACTCAGTAACAGGATAAAACGGAACCGGAAAATATGGATTTGATCTTTGATTAATATATGGCTTAAGGCTCATGCCGACATTAGGGCCCATTAAAGAATCAACTGAAGGGTACGGGTATACAAACATTGCATTCTCAGGAAGTAAATAGCCTTTTTGATAAATATTCAGCTGCTTCCGTACATCATCAACTTTGAAAATCCGGGTAAAAGGCAGAATATGAGTGGGCACCCTTGTATATAAAACACCTTTTAAACCCTTCCTTTTACTGAGCTCCTTTAAAAAATTAAGCCGGTCACTATACCGGGGCTGACATCCCGGACCGGAACATTCAAGACGTTCATCTTTGTAGCCTTCTATCCCGTCTTCAAAAGGCATACTGGCTCCCATTATCGATAAATTAGCAGAATACTGGCTCATTAACGAAGCATCCAACAGGAGGTCAAACTTTTCGTTCAAAACAATATCCTTATAATTAGAATACCCTGCCCGTGTAAATTCGGTCAGCCTTCTGAATGACGGATCATAATATACCGAATTAGGTAACATATAATCGGAATAAGAAACAAATCCCGGGAAAATCTTCACGCCAAGATGATCGACCCTTCTCCCATCATTTTTTAAAGGTTTAAGCACGGGTTTGCCCTTTTCATCGATATCTTCTATAGCAAGATTATTGTTTATTGCTTTAAATTTTTGCAGGCTCCCGCCGGTTGGGTTAACACCTGTGGGTACAAACGCCCCGAAGCCATTCGCATCTTCCGGATCAAAATACGGCGGATAAAACTCAATCCCCATTTGATTGGCTACAAGGCTGGGGAAACTGGTCAATAAGTTTTCATTATTGTATCCCCCGTTTCTTATTCCTGCTACCGGGCCGCCTCCTATTGCAATCATTCTTAAGGGCCGGTTTTCAGGATCTTCTATTCCTTTTTTCAGGATTTCAATGTCTTTGGTATTCTGTGGTTCTTTTCTTAAGGTTCTCCTTACCACAATCACACTGGTATCTCCTACGATAAAGAAGTCAGGATTTTGTAATGAAAACTTATTATCATTTCTCTGCTTGATCGTATCTCCGTCAATCATCAGATACTCCGGAAACTCCGGCTCTAAAATAATATCGTTACGGCAGCTTGTTAAATTGCCCGTAGTGAATAGCAAAATTAAAATTATACTATTTCGCATAGCTGTATTTTTAATATTTATATCGGAGCCGGCTCCCTTATGATATGATAAACAGGGCCGCTGCATGCAGCGGCCCCTACATCATTTTTCTATTACTACCGTCCGGGCCTCCACCCTCTCCCGGGTAATCACCCGAATGTGATATAACCCGCTCATTACTTTATCTGCCCGGAACTTTAAGACATTCTTCCCTTTTGTTCCTTTATAGCTCTCTTCTTTGTATACAGCCCCTGTAGAATTTATCAGCGACACCCGTACTTCCTGGTCTGAAGCCAGATCCACACTCACCGTAAATTCACCCTTGCTCACATTCGGGTAAACGGCCAGAAATGACGTATCGGTAGCCGCTATCCGACCTGACGAACTGCACGCCAGCCTTGCCCTTGCCCAGTTGGCATGGTCACAGTAAATATTGTCCCCTCCGTCTTCCACCACCAGCTTCAGGTAACGGACTCCCGTAATATCCACGCTCATATCTGCCGTTTGAGGTAAGCCGTACGATGGCGTGCCCACTACCGGTGAAGTAGCCAGCAGTGCATTCGTAGCATTGTTATACACCTTGAACACCATCCGGTCTTCTCCGCATACCGACTCGTTGTCTTTCCCCACCGTAGATTTAAAATGTGTATAACTATGCGATGCTCCCAGGTCATAAATGATCTCTGAACTAGCATGGGTGCCGATTCCCGTTCCCGGGTAAGAGGTGCCGTAATTGACCGAGCCCATCGTCATGTTATTGCCATCAAACGACTGTCCGATTTTGGGGGTACTCCCTGTACTGCCCGCTGCGCTTGCATAAGTCCATGAATTGGTCAGATACGCATCTGTGCAGCCCACCGGAGGTGTTCCCGAAAGGGTATAATACGGTTGCCCCCCCGGCTCATAACCGATAGAGTATCCGGAAGGAGTGGGAAACTGCGTACTGTTAGGCGAGTACAGTCCTCCGTAATCACTATATGTATACGCAAAACACGACACCAATGTAGCGTACGTACTGTTCGTCAGGTTCACATCGCTCCGCGTCAGCATCTCTGAAGCCCGCACCACAAACTGCTCGGGGCTGTTGTTGATCTTTTGCACCAGCCACCAGCTCCCGTGAAAATATTTGGCTACCAATGCATGCCCTGTCACCGTCCAATACCCCATCACCAGGTCATTGGTAATAGCACTGCAGCTACCTGAAGACGATACCGTCACTGTAACAGACACCGGGCTACTCTCTGAACACGAACCCGAAACACATTTGGCCGTGTAGGTAGTGGTAGAACCGGTAAAAACCGTCACTGAATTACCCGTATGTCCCGTGTTCCATTGTACCGTAGCCCCTGAGCTGCAGCTGGCCGAGAGCGTGGTATTCCCTCCGCCCGAATTGTGCGAAGTGGGGGAAGCCGAAATACCTGTAGGGGCAGTGTTCGTACAAGGCGTACCACCCCCGCCGCTCAGGTACACATCCATCCAGTTGGCGTGGTCATAGTAATTCTCATCGTTATATTTATCCGCGATAAGCTCAAGTGTACTCTTACCCGCTACGTTAACACTGAAACTCTCTGCACCGGTGGTGTTCCCGTGTACACCGGAGGTCCACACGGTAGAACCATCTGTTTTAATACTGAACTGTATCTTTCCCAGATCCGAACCGTTATCTGCTTCATCATCGCGCCCTACCTTCCCATAAAAGGTCGTATATCCACCACCGCTAAGATTATATACCATCCGGCTGTTGGCGTGAGTGCCTATGCCCTGATAGTAGGACACTCCACTTACCTGCATGGTATTGCCATCAATACTCTTGCTGTCAAACCGCGTTGACCCATAGCCGCTCCACTCGCTGCTGTTGTTGGTGGGCGTCAGAGTAAGTAGCGAAGAGGTACCAGAAGAACTTGTACCTGATTGGTTGATGGTGATGGTTTTAGAGAGACCACCACCAACCTCCTGAATAATTATTTGACCTGTTCGACTTGCTCCGGTATTTACGTCAAAAGTGATATTTAAATTTTCTTCCCCGTAAGAGGATACCGTGGAAATATTTGAAACCCAGCCAGGTTTAGAACCTACTTGCCATGTTACATTTTTTGAATAAACATTATTAGAAACTTGCTGCCAACTTGAGTTTATATTCATTACTGAGTTTGCAACCTCAAGTTGCTTTGAATTGGAGATTGTTCCTACAGGCGTAGCATAGTATGGCTGTCCCTGAATTAATCTATTCCCTACTTTAACATAACAGGATAAAAACTCTCCCTCATTTACGTCTATATTAGCAAATGTATATGTGCGGTTAGAATTATCCGATGCCTGATTGAAATAGGTTTTATAACTTCCTGAAAGGCCGGGAATTGTACCTTCAAAAACGCCGTTTTGACCACGAACAAAATAATACTCGCTACCGCCGGCTTCATACGTTAATGTTATACTATTTCCACTTTGAGATACCGTCTGAAGTTTTATCATATTCGCCGGTGCAATACCATTATAGTTACCGTAATTAGCATAAATAGATGAATACCAATCATCTGCTATTTTATCCAGTAAATTAAGTGATCCGCTATAGTTCTTATCTCCTGAAAAGTGTATTTTAAATTTATTATCTCTGATATTTCCCCCGATGTTATCACTGTTTGTAAACCCGGCATAAATTTTATTTGAAGAATTAAATACACTCTGTTGCTGAGTTATTAATGTACTATTTGTATAAGAGTACCGTCCATTACCTGCGGATGCGGCCGTACTTATTCCCGAATTACCACTACTATTGGTTAAACTATTATTCGTAGATGTAAATAAGGAAGCCTTAGAAACATACCAGGCCATATTTTTCCCAGCATCTCCAATGTAGTCACGGGAGTTGTGGATCAGCCCGTTTAACCTGGATGAGTATGCTGACAGGTTAACATTCTCTGTGCCTGAGTATTCTGTTGAAGCTCTTGCCGCATCTTCTTCACCCTGATGCCATAAGATAGCTTTTACACCATGTGCTGAGCCGTAAAGGGCTAGTGTCTTGAGAAATTTCTCCTGCAATTCAGGATAATCTCCGGATGAATAGCTATCCTTCGTCCAGTGTTTTATTAGCGAGGTTCCCGGAACCGCCACATTAAAAAACAAAGTAGGAACGGCGTTCTCCCAACCTATCTTTTGCCCCAGCAAAGCCCAATACCACGAAGCCTGCCCATTGGGATAAATATGAACCGGGTCATTTAATTTATCCGTCCCATTTCTTAATCGTTCATATTTATGACCATAGGGTAACCCAAACCAGTTCCCTCTTTCCGGGCTGAGTTGATTATACTCCCGGGATTTTTGGTTAATATCAATTACTGATCCCGGGTCAACACCCTGCACACCTGCTGATTCAAGAATACTTGCCCAAAAATCAAACCTCCCGTTAAAGTTTAGCGAGCGCGACATAATATCTCCTTTATTCTCATGAGCAGGCTTAAAAGGAATGGTCAAATCATCCGTATTAGTTCCATCGTGCAGTCCTCTTCTGTGACGAATGTTTTCTACGTTAGTCCATGTTTCTTTTGGAAAGATATTATAGCCTGCAGCATTTGACTGACCTGCGATAAAGTAGACATCGCCAACACCTAATGCAATATAATCTGAAAAGCTCAATACATCGTTTCCGCGATGTAAAAAGAGAACGTACTGCTTTTTAGGTAAATTGTTAAGCTTTCCTGTTACATACACATACGAGCTATTGTTAGTGACAGGGGTAGATATAAAACCCAGTAACGGGTCGTTTAATGGCCTCATATTGTAATTAGGCACTATATTTACGTTATACCTTGTGGTAGCGCCCCCGGGTATCAGATCGTATTGCAAAAGTGTGATCCGCCAATCAACTGTAGGGTTAAAAACCTGAAAACAAACATCTATGCTATTCGAGTTGGTAGTAGTTCCCTGCATTACAGAACCATATACCGGATAAGTGATTTTACCCCAATACGTTTGCGCAAATACCTCACCATAGCACAATAGTGCCAGGAATAAATATAAATATCTCATTATTAAAAGTTGTTTACTTAAGGAATTCTCTGGTGTTGATATAAGAAAAAGAGGTACCGTAATATTCATTAATGGTTTTCAATGCTTCATTAGCTAAAATAATATTCAGAACTTTAGAAAAATCTAAATGATCTTCTTCGTATATCTCCTTATAACTAACTTTTACTCCGTCAGGCGAAATATATTTATTCAAATAAATTAGGGTAAATATATAGTTCACATCAAGCTCGGCCCAATTAAGCTGCTCTGCAAGTTTTGACCGTTTCGGTCTGTCATATATCTCAACTCTTGATTTGGGGTCTGAGCTAGAACTTAAAATCATTTCGTTATCATTTATATAGGGTTTTAAATTCATATTCACATTCGGCCCCAGCAGAGAATCAATTTTCGGAGTAGGATAAATTATTAATACGTCTTTATCCAATAATCGGCCCTTTTGATATTTCTCTAATTCCCTCCGAACATCTTCTACCCGAATTAATTCTAACATTAATGCAGGAGTAGTAATTCTGCTGTTTATCAAAATTCCCTTAACACCTTTTCTTTTGATAATTTCACTGAGCATATCCAACTTAGCACTTCTGTAAGATTGATCCCAGGGACTTTTAAGCGGTTTCCAGGGTTCATAGCCCTCCAAACCTTTATTCATCATGTAGTCATCATTCGGAAAAATATTAATCATAAAATCAAATTTCTCATGAAGGACGGTTTGTTCATAACTAAGTTTAGAATTTAATCTATTCAACCAGGGCTTTTCTCCCATAAAAAGAAGCAGGTTGTCCACTCTGTCTTGATTTAACTTTCTTAAAACAGGAGAACCATCCTTATCGAAATATTCTATTGCAAGGTTATTCTTCGCTGCTTTAAACTTGGGTAACGGCCCTCCTGTCGGGTTAAAATTAGAAGGCACATAGGTAAATACCCCATTAAAGTCATTACTATCAAAATAGGGATTTTTAAACTCTACACCCATTTGATTCGCTATGATGTTAGAAATGCTATATTCAATTTCCTCATTATTAATTGCCCTGCTTCTATTAAAATTCCCTGTAGCTATAATCCTTAAAGGCTTTCCTTTCAAATCAGAGTCTTCTATCCCCTGTTTTAATATTGCTTCGTCTTGTTTGCTTAATGGTTGCTTTATTCGCTTATTATAGTTGGGAATTACAATCGTATCACCTACTATATTTGTGAAAATATTATTCGGAAAGAGATAACGTTTTCCAATGTCTTCTCTAATCCCCACCGTGTCTCCATTAATCACCCAATACTCCGGAAAGTCCGGCTCTAAAAGCACGTCAGTATGGCAACTCATTAAGCTGCTCACAACCAATAGTAGATTTAACAACATAATTCTTTTCATTTTTGTGTTTATTCAATAAAAATTTCAGAAAGGGAGACGTCCTCCTTTTAACACTGCAAAGTTAAGGCGGGATTTACACATAATCTCTTGATTTAAAATAAGAAAAAAATTGATTTAAATCAATTCGTGTAGTTACACAGTTTCATTTCTTGCCTTACCTGACGTTCCCTGATGCATATCCCGAAACGAAATAATATAATTGATAACCTGAGAGAAAACACAAAATATCCCTGATCCCCCTGATAAACCTTCGATACGAATAAACCGTATCCGATGCAAAGAAAAGAAGCGGGCGATTATCCGCTAAATACCGGTGGCAAATAGCTGTATTACAGGTGAGGCGACGACAGAAATTCCCGTGTATTGATCAGCGGTACCATATAAATATCGATGGATAATCTCGATCTCCAATATATTAATGTCAGTAATTCACCGAATCACCAGACAAAAAGAATGCTTCTCTGCCACCGTAGCAATGGCTGCTGCCAACATGAGTAGCTACACCGGTTTGATCGCTATCATTAATAAGGAAAGACCCTCTAAGAAACCAAGAATTAGAATAGTACAATTAAATCTATTCCCTAAAAACAGAGGGGTAGTTTTTTGAACTCCTCAAAAAACTACCCCTATCATTCAATAAAGCCCCTTTTTGTATAAATTTAACTTTTCCGCGGACGATAGTAGTTGTTTACTTAAGGAATTCTCTGGTGTTGATATAAGAAAAAGAGGTACCGTAATATTCATTAATGGTTTTCAATGCTTCATTTGCTAAAATAATATTCCTTAGTTTAGAAAAATTCAAAAAATCTTCTTCATAAATATCTTTATAGTTAATCTTTACCCCATCCGGCGAAATGTATTTACCCAAATAAATTTGAGTATGAATATAGTTCACATCAAGCTCCGGCCAATTAAGCTGTTCTGCAAGTTTTGACCGTTTGGGCCTGTCATACACCTCAATTCTTTTTTGGGGATCGGTGCTTGAATAATCTAGAATCTTTTCGTTACGGCTTATATAGGGTTTTAAGTTCATATTTACGTTGGTACCCAGCAATGAATCAATTTTCGAAGTAGGGTAAATTATAACAGCGTCTTTATCTAATAAGCGGCCTTTTTGATATTTTTCTAACTCTTTTCGTACGTCTTCAACCGGGATTAACTCCAGCATTAATGAAGGAGTGGTAATTCTGCTGTTTATTAAAATTCCCTTAACACCTTTTCTTTTGATAATTTCACTGAGCATATCCAACTTAGCACTTCTGTAAGATTGATCCCAGGGACTTTTAAGCGGTTTCCAGGGTTCATAGTCCTCCAAACCTTTGTTCATCATGTAGTCATCATTCGGAGAAATATTAATCATAAAATCAAACTTCTCATGAAGGACGGTCTGCTCATAATTCAACTTAGAGTTTAACCTTTCAAGCCAGGTTTTCTCGTCCGTAAAAAGGAGCAGATTATCTACTCTGTCTTGGTTCAGTTTTCTTAAAACAGGAGAACCGTCCTTTTCAAAGTAATCTATTGCAAGATTATTCTTTGCAGCTTTAAACTTAGGCACAGGTCCGCCGGTCGGATTAAAAGTAGTGGGTACATAGGTAAATACTCCGTTAAAGTCATTGCTGTCAAAGTATGGATTTTTAAACTCTACTCCCATTTGATTAACAATAATATTAGAAATACTGTACTCAATTTCTTCATTATTAATCGCTGTCCCATTTCGACTAAAAAAGCCTGTAGCTATGACTCTTAACGGCTTTCCTATCAGGTCCGGATCTTCCATTCCCTTTTTTAAGAGCTCTTCATTTTGTTTACTTAATGGTTGCTTTATTCGCTTTTTATAGTTAGGCACAACAAGTGTATCGCCCACTATAATTGTAGAAAAGTCATGTGGTGAGAGATAACGTTTTCCAATGTCTTCCCTAATTCTCACCGTATCTCCATTAATCATCCAATACTCCGGAAACTCCGGCTCTAAAAGCACATCAGTATGGCAACTCATTAAGCTGCTCACAACCAATAGTAGATTTAACAACCTGATTTTTTTCATTTTTGTGTTTGTTCAATAGATATTTCAGAAAGCGAGACACCCTCCTTTTAATACTGCAAAATTAAGGGGAGGTTTACGCATAATCTCTTGATTTAAATTAAGAAAAAAATTGATCAGAATCAATTCATGTAGCTACCTGGTTTCTTTCCTGATACGGCTCAGCGTTTCGGGCGTCATGTTCAGGTAAGAGGCAATATCTTTGATTTTGAGTCGTGTAGCGATGTCTTTGTGGCTTTTCAGAAAGTAGAGGTAACGTTGCTTGTGGGGTTCTAACAGCTTCAGCTCCTCTCTCTGCTCCGCAAGCAGCTGGTACTGCTCTGTCAGGATCCTGACCAGTCGCTCCACTTTAGGAACACGCCTGTAGAGTTCTTCCAGGCCGGCTTTCGACAAAGACAGGGTCTGTGTACTTTCCAGCGCTTCGGCATACCGCATGGAAGGCTCCCCCGAAATATAGCTCCGGATACAGTAATAGAAATCGCTTTCCGTAATGAAACGGGTACACACCTCCTTCGGAGGCCCCCCGGCTTCAGAACGCGTATAATATTCCTTCACCAGGCCGGATACGATAAAAAATACCCGGTCTGATATTTCGTCTTCCCGCACCAGGAAATGCCCCTGTGCATATTTTTTCGGTTGGAGATACCTGCTGATCGCCTCTTCCTCACCCGGAAGGAAAGGAATGATCTTTCCGATAGCAGCAAAAAATGATTTCATTCGTTATGTGTTATTAAATATCCGGAGTAATGGACATATAGAGTAATTTTATACCTGACTTCCCTTCCTAAGACCTGTGCTGCCTGTCAAAAGGTTGTGCTTTTGCAAAGGTACAAACGGAAGCAATACGAAAAAACCCGTTAAAACACGGTATTTTTTTCAGGTGTTTTCACCCGGAATATCAAATATGTTGCCCGTGGACTGACGTTGAAGAACAGTAAAAAGGGCGACATTCGCCGCCCTCTTTCACTCATTTAACCCTTTTATACCAATTTGTAAATATCGCCCAGGTGCTCCGCTATGCCCTGGACATCTATTTTCAAATCAATGATCTTACCTGTAGAAATATCAAAAACCCAGCCATGAACGCGCAGGTTCCTGTCGAGTACCGCCCTTTGCACCTCTTTCATCTTCACCACGTTCAGGCATTGCTCCTGTACGTTCAGCTCTACCAGCCTCCTGTACCGCTGCTCTTCCGATTCAATGGCTTCGAGCTCTTTCTGATGCAGGCGCACCACATCACGGATGTTGCGCAGCCAGGGGTTCAGGATACCCAGGTCTTCGGGCTGCATGGCCGCCTTTATGCCGCCGCAGTTATAATGTCCGCAAACCACCACGTGCTTTACCTTTAAATGCTTTACCGCATAGACCACTACCGACAGGATATTAAGATCATTGTTAGGCGCCAGGTTGGCAATATTCCGGTGAACAAATACCTCTCCCGGCTTGGCTCCCATTACGGCTTCTGCCGACACCCGGCTGTCTGAGCAGCCGATATACAGGTACTTGGGATCCTGCCCTGCGGCCAGTTTTTCAAAATATTCCGGATCGCCCTCCAGGTTTTTCGCGATCCACTCTTCGTTGTTTTTAAATATCTGTGCTATTTCCATAACTAACCCGATTGATGTTGATGCGAAAGTACTTCAATCCCCGTAAGAAAACAACTAAGCCCCCTCTCACACAACATATTCTAATCACATTCTAACAAGGATTAAAAAAGGATAAGAAGCGAAAACTAAAAGTGAAAAACTAAAAGCTATGGAACATCCGTATTTTAATTATAAAAGAATGTTCCTTAACTTTTAACTTTTAGTTTTTATCTATCAACTTAAATCCCACCCCGTGAATATTCTCCAGCTTCACGGCCGGGTCTTTGGCCAGCATTTTCCGGATGCGCGTCAGGAACACGTCCAGGCTCCGGCCCAGGAAATAATCGTCGCGGCCCCAGATGGCCACCAGTATCTCTTCTCTTTTCACCACCTGGTTCTTTCGCTCCAGGAAATATTTCAGCACCTCAGCCTCGCGGTGGGTGAGCTTCTGAACCTCATCATCGTAAGTAAGGGTTAGCTGCGAATAGCAGAACTCGTATTTCCCGCAGAAAAACACATCGTGGGTCACCTGTGTACCCGAAATGGCATTTCTCTTCAGGAATACCCGGATACGCAGCACCAGCTCCTCCACGCTGAAAGGCTTGGTAATGTAATCATCACCGCCCACTTTCAGGCCCTGGATCCGGTCTTCCTGCATGGCCTTGGCCGAAAGAAAAATAATGGGGATCTGCGGATTCTGCTCCCTGATCTTCTCGGCCAGCGAAAAGCCGTCCAGCTCGGGCAGCATCACATCCAGGAGGCACAGGTCAAATTTATCCTTTTTAAAGGTCTTCCAGGCATCCTTACCGTCTGTAAAATGAAAAATTTCAAATCCCTCTTCCTCCAGGCTGTCGCGTGTAACAAACCCCAGGTTAGGGTCATCTTCTACATAAAGTATCTTCGCCATCTTTATTAATTGCCTGACAGGATTTAATTACTGATCGGAATCTTAATTACAAAGGTAGTGCCTAAACCTACTTCGCTGTTCACATCAATTTCCCATTTATGCAGCCTGACCATCTCTTTCACATAATTCAGCCCCAGTCCAAAGCCCTTTACATTATGCACGTTGCCGGTGGGTACCCGGTAAAATTTATCAAAGATCCGGTTCAGGTGCTCCTTGGGTATTCCTATACCCTTGTCTTCTACTGCCACATAAATAAACTGCTCGTCATTCAGGGTTCTGAGGGTGATCTGCGGGGTGTCGCCTGAATATTTCCGGGCATTGTCGAGCAGGTTCCGGATAATGTTCATCAGGTGAAGCCGGTCGGCCCTGACCGTGGTCTTATCGGCTCCGAGGTGAAGCTCGAAATGGTCACCCAGCTCTACCCGCACGCTTTCGGTCACTTCCCAGATCAGGGCATGAAGATCCAGCAGCTGCTTATCGATCTGTATGTTCCCCTTCCCGATCTTTGCCGTAGACAGCACCGCCTCCACCTGGTTTTTCAGCCGGTTATTCTCTGACCGGATAATGTCCACATACTTTTTCATGCGTTCGGGCTGGCTGATGATCTTTTCGGTTCCCAGCACATCGGTAGCAATTTTGATGGTCGAAATAGGCGTCTGGAACTCGTGCGTCATGTTGTTGATAAAATCCCGCTGCACTTCGCTCAGGCGCTTCTGCCGCAGGATAACCGACATGGCATACCCGAAAAAAACGGTAAAAAGAAGGGTAATTACCGAAGATACAATCCAGATATCCAGCTTGGAGGTCAGGTAGCTCGATTTATCCAGGAATTTCACCCCGAAATAATTCAGGAACTTATCGGTCTTGGGCAGCTCTCCTGTTTTCGGGATATCGGGGGTTTCAAATTTGCTGTTGACAAAGCCGCCGTAAATGATCTTGTCGGTATCGCAGTTGTAAATCCCGTATTCAAAATCCGAGCTCAGGTTTTTCCGTTTAAACTCCTCGATCAGCAAAGGTTCCAGCACCGAAGGCTCCAGCGGAAGCCGCAGATTCACCACATAATAATCAGAAGAAAGCTGCTCTACCGGGTTGTCAATGACAGACATATTGTGTGACTGCGATATCTTGTGCGCCACATTTCTCAGACTGATCATTACGCCCTGCCTGAATTGCTGCTCGTAAAGATCAAACGCCTTTTTCATCCAATAGATCTGGATACCGATAATCCCGCAAATGGCTATTACGCCTAAGATGATTACCGTCCTTATGGTCTGTCTGGTCAAGGTTTAAAAAATCTGTAAGGTTGTATTAAAAATGGTAAAGGCGCGCAAATTTAATCTAAATAATGACAATTCGCAATAAATCCTCCTTTTACTCAGCCGTTTATTAAAATTAACCGTGTAAAATCAATACAAATCCACCCGCCTGAAAGTGCCCGGTATCCTGAAATACTACGGCCATATAATGGGATACGTACGCCTAATTGCTTAATTTTGCGCAATTAACTGACAAGAAAGGATGCAGATCAAAGAAATTCTTAAACTGGAGCCCGCAGGGCAGCAGGTAGTTGTAAAAGGATGGGTTAAAACCAAGCGCGGACAGGCCAATATCGTCTTTATCAATATTAACGACGGGTCCGCCCTGAAAAATATACAGGCTGTGGTAGAAAACGGAAAAATAGGAGAAGAGCTGCTCAAAACCGTTACTACCGGTGCAGCCGTGGCGGTCACCGGTACGCTGGTAGCCTCTTCGGGTGCAGGTCAGGCAGTAGAAGTACTGGCTGAAAAGATTGAAGTATACGGCCCCGCTGACGAGAGCTTCCCTATCCAGCCCAAGAAGCACAGTCTCGAATTCCTTCGCGAAAAAGCCCACCTGCGTTTCCGGACCAACGTTTTCGGAGCCGTATTCCGGGTGCGTCATACCCTGGCCTACGCCATTCACAAATTTTATCACGAGCAGGGATTTTTCTACCTCCATACGCCCATTATCACCGCATCTGATGCTGAAGGGGCCGGAGAAATGTTCCGGGTAAGCACATTCCAGCCCAACAAGGCTCCTTTAACCGAAACCGGTGAGATTGATTTCTCGCAGGATTTCTTCGGAAGAGAAACCTCGCTCACGGTTTCCGGCCAGCTGGAAGGCGAGCTGGGTGCCCTGGCCTTGTCGCGCATTTATACCTTCGGACCCACCTTCCGGGCTGAAAACTCCAATACCTCCCGCCACCTGGCCGAGTTCTGGATGATTGAGCCCGAAGTAGCCTTCTTCGACCTCGAAGATAACATGAACCTGGCAGAAAGCTTCGTAAAATACGTGATCCGCTATGCCCTGGAGCATTGCGCGGAAGACCTGGAGTTCCTGCAAAACCGCCTGGTGGAAGAAGAGAAACAAAAGCCTCAGAACGAACGCTCTGAGCTTACGCTGATCGATAAGCTGCGGTTCGTGGCAGAGAATGATTTTGAGCGCCTGACCTATACCGAGGCCATTGATATCCTGCTGAAATCAAAACCCGCCCAGAAAAAGCAATTCCAGTATGAAGTGGCCTGGGGCATTGACCTGCAGTCGGAGCACGAGCGCTACCTGGTAGAGAAACATTTCAAAAAGCCGGTGATCCTGACCAACTATCCCAAAGAGATCAAGGCCTTTTATATGAAGCAGGACGACGACCTGAACGGTGCCCCCGGACCTACCGTACGGGCCATGGATGTGCTCTTCCCCGGCATAGGTGAGATCATTGGCGGATCGCAGCGGGAAGACAACTACGAGAAGCTGATAGCCCGCGTGCAGGAGGTAGGCATTGACCCCGAAAACATCTGGTGGTACCTTGAAACCCGGAAATTCGGCTCGGCACCTCATGCCGGTTTCGGACTGGGCTTTGAGCGGCTGGTTCTTTTTGTGACGGGAATGACCAACATCCGCGACGTGATCCCTTTCCCCCGTACGCCTAAAAATGCTGAATTCTGATAAGGTATGCTCCTGCCCCTGTTCATATTTCTCGCTGTAGCAGGAATTAACGTTATCCTGAGCGTATACCTTGAACGCAAGGTATCGGCGTTTATCCAGGACAGGGTAGGCCCTATGGAAGTAGGGAAATGGGGGATGCTGCAGCTTTTTGCCGACCTCCTCAAGCTGTTTCAGAAAGAAGATGTGATTCCGTATGCGGCAGACCGCCGTATGTTCAAAGCGGCGCCCTTCCTGATCTTCGGGGCCGTATTTTCCGGCTTTGCCTTTATCCCGGTCAGCAACGGGCTGCAGGGTGTAAACATACAAACCGGGCTTTTCCTGCTGATAGGCCTTATTTCTATGGATGTCATGGGCATCCTGCTGGCGGGGTGGGCTTCCAATAACAAATATTCGCTGCTGGGCGCTATGCGCTCGGCAGCCCAGATCATCTCTTTTGAGGTGCCGCTGGGGCTTAGCATTCTCTGTGTATGCATGATCTCCACCTCGCTGAACCTCCAGGAGATCATCACGCAGCAGGGCCTGCTCAGCCCCGAAAAAAACTATCTCTTCGGCATTAAGGCCCTGGGTATAGAAACCAGCCTGACCGGGGGCTTTCTTACCTGGAACATCTTCCGGAGCCCGGTATTGATCCCTGTTTTCTTTGTTTTCTTTATTGCGGCGCTGGCCGAAGCCAACCGGGCACCGTTTGACCTCTCCGAAGCCGAATCCGAGCTCATAGCCGGTTTCCAGACCGAATATTCCGGCTTTCGCTGGGCCATTCTTTTCCTGGCCGAATACGGCATGATGCTCCTGCTCTCTTTCCTGGCCGCCATTCTGTTTTTCGGAGGCTGGAACACACCGCTTCCCAACATAGGCAGCTTCCGGCTGGCCGACCAGACCAGCGGCACTCCGGGCCATCTCAGCATGTACCTTTGGGGAGCTTTCTGGATGTTCTCCAAAGCCTACCTGGGCATGCTGGTCCAGATGTGGGTGCGGTGGAGCTTCCCGCGGGTGCGGGTAGACCAGCTCATGTACCTGTGCTGGAAAGTGCTCACCCCCTTTACTCTCGTTCTTCTTCTTCTCTCGGCCGCATGGCGCATCCTGATGATCTATGGCTAAGAAAAAGATAACATCCGAGCTGGAGGAGGCCATCCTCAACCTGCCGCTGAAAGAAAAGAACAAGCTGCTGATCCGGCTGATCGGGAAAGACCCGGTCCTGACCGAGCAATTGCGTTATAAGCTCCTGGAGAATACCGAATCCGACCTGGTTTTCAGGCGTGCCGAAATAAAAGAACGGCTCACTAAAATCTTCGGCGATCACTCCATTTATTATTTCAAAGACCTGCTGTATTACGTACGCGACGGCGTTTCGTACATCAACCGGCACTTTAAGATCACCCGGGACAAAAAAGGAGAGCTCGAATTACTGATCCATCTTTACCAGCAGGCAATGAATACCCGCCACACCCTGAAAAACAACTGGCGAGATCAGGGCTTTAAGGTCAAATTTACAGAATACAGCCAGGCCAAGCTGGCCAAAATGAATACGCTGCTGAACGACCTGCATGAAGATTTCAGGGTAGAATACGAAGAAGACATCACCACGCTTTCTACCTTCATCACTGACCTCTGACCCACCCTGCACGCTATACCCGGAACTAACCCACTCAGAACTCATTTACCCAGAACTAACTTACTCGGAACTAACCTACTCGGAACTAACTTATGAAACGTGACCTCTTAGTCATAAAATTCGGAACAGCATCGCTCACCTTGCCTTCTGGCGAGCCCGATATCTCCATTCTGCAGGAAATAGCCCGGCAGGTGGCTACCCTGCATAAAACACACCGGGTGGTCATTGTGTCGTCAGGTGCCGTGGGAGCCGGGAAACAGTACATAAAAAATTACGAGGGCCAGATAGCACAGAAAAAAGCAGCAGCGGCTATCGGTAACCCGCTGCTTCTGAAAATGTACGATACGGTTTTTTCTGCCTACGGAATTACCGTGGCCCAGAGCCTCCTCGAACGCCAGCATTTTGCCAACCGGCAGCAGTTTCTGCAGCTTAAAGAAACGTATGAGGAACTCTGGCGCAACAACATCATTGCCATAGCCAATGAAAACGACGTGGTCAGCAACCGCGAACTGAAGTTTTCAGATAACGACGAGCTGGCTACCCTTATCGCCGGCGGGTTCGGGGCCAGGCTCATGATGCTCTGCACGGCATCCGGAGGACTGATGAACAAAGAGGGGCACCTGCTCAGCGCCGTTGAAGAGATCAATGAGGAGGTATTGTCGTATGTCAGCAAAACCAAAACCAGCCTGGGTTCGGGCGGGATGTCTTCCAAGCTTACCTTTACGCACCTGGCCGGCAAGATGGGCATCAAAGTGGTCATCTTTGGCATGAAAGAAGCAGACAGTATCCTGAAGGCATTTAACGGTGCTGCCGGCACCACGTTCACTCCGCAGCAAAAAAACCTCAAAGCCCGTAACAAGTGGCTGGCCAGCGCCGGTGTTTCTGTCGGGAAAATAGTGGTAGACGAAGGCGCCGCAGCGGCTGTACAGGACCGGAAAAGCCTGCTGGCGGTAGGCGTAAAAAGATACGAAGGAGGCTTTACCCGCGGAGAGCTGGTTGAAATTATAACCGAAAGCGGGGAAGTGATCGGGGTAGGAAAAGTGAGGATCTCGGCCGCAGCCCTGGCAGAAGAAACCGGCCGCAGCACCATTATCATCCATACCAATGACCTGGTACTGCTATAGAGGCGCCGGGTTCTCGTCTTCGCTCGAACTGACAAATGACACTCGAACTGACAAATGACGACCGCTACAGTCAGTTCAGGCACAAACGGGCACAGGAGCGCGAAGTTTGCCGGTGAAGCTGTCGGGAACCACAGGCAGTACATACAAAAACAGCGTGGATCTCCACAGAAACCTGTAAAAATCCACGCTGTTCACGGGTTAGCTTACTTATTTCTTCTCCGTTGTAGCCGGAGGAGGTGTAACACCCAGCTTCTTCAATACCAGGTTGGTAATGTTATCGTTATCAGGAGCTACCAGCAGTACCATGGTGGTTCCCATGCCGGCATCTGAGTTCAATACATACGTATACCCGCTTTCTTTCGCTACTTCGGTGATGGCATTCTGAATCTTATCCATTACAGGCATCAGCAACTCCTGCTCCTTGGCCTGCAGGGCAGTTTGCGAATTTTGCTGAAGCTCCTGAAGCTCCTGGTTTTTGTTCTGAAGAACTTTCTCCTTGTCTTTACGGATCACGTCAGACATGGTAGCCACATTCTTCTGGTAATCTTCCGCCAGCTTCTGACCTTCTGCCAGCTTCTCATTGAACAGCTTTTCATACTGCGATCTTTCCGTAGTCAATTTGGTTTGTATGTCTTTGAAATCAGGCAGACTCTGCAGGATAAAGTCAACGTTTGTCCAACCGATTTTTACGCTTGTCTGGGCATTCATGCTTAAGCTCCCCAAAAGTGCCAGCGCAGTTACAACTAATTTGATTTTCATTTTTTAAAACTATTAATTTACTTGGTTTACTACTTACTACTCAGACCCAGCTCCTCTAACATAAAATCTGTATAATCATGTCTTGGATCCGCATAAAAAATACTCAGGTCAGATGCTTTGTCAAAGATAAAGCTAAGTTTATGCTTCTTTGCAATTTTTTCCGACGTTTTATAAATTTCTTCTACAATAGGTTTCAAAATCTCCTTCTTCTTCTGAAACAACAGCCCGTTCAGGCCAAAAATACTGTTATTCAAATCTTTAAGATCCTCTTCCGCTTTTTCAATGGCCCGTTGCCGCTCCTGCCGCATATCCTGTGTCAGCAAAATCTCTTCCTGCTGGTACTTCACCTTCAGCTTAGCCACTTCCTCATATTTGGCAGAAACGTCACGTGTCCATTGCTCGGTCAGCCGGGTCATGGTTTCTTCCGCCTTTTTGTATTCGGGCATCTTGTTCAGGATATATTCACTGTCAATATAACCGAACTTCTGAGCCGAAGCAGAAAGCCCTGTAACGAAAACCAGCAAAAAGAGCACTAAACTTCTCATAACTTTTATTTAGCTGTGAGCCCTGAGCTATGAGCTGTGAGTTTTTAGCCCCGGCGATCTAATCACCACAGGTTCACAGCTCATAGCTCACAACTCTTTCCACCTGCACCAGTAAGACACCGTTTGTGCCGGATGGTTTATTCAATTAACAACTATTAACAATCTTTACCGTATCTGCTGACCTATACTGAAGGTAAAGGACTTCCTGCCCTGGTTAGGCAAACCGGGGATCGGGTCAAACGCATAACCGTAATCAATTCCCAGCAAACCGAAGGCCGCCATAAACACCCGTGCTCCCACACCGGCTGAGCGCCTGATCTTGAAGGGGTTAAAGTCTTTGTAACTTCCCCAGCTGTTACCGGCTTCAGCAAAAGTCAGCAGGTAAATGGTAGCCTGGGCACTCAGCGATACAGGATAACGTAATTCAAGGGCATATTTATTGTATATAATACCGCCCTGGCGGGTATAGCTGCTCTGGCCCAGCACTTCGGAAGCTTCTGAATAGGTAGGCTCATATACGATGCCCTCTTCGTAACCTCTCAAACCGATCAGCTCAATACCGATACTGTTGCTGTTTTGCATACCCATACCGGCACCTCCCAGCACAAAGCGTCCGAACGGACTGTAGGCCGTGTGCGTGTTGTATCTTCCGAGGAAGCCCATATTGGCCTTGGCCATGAATACAAACTTGCCTACCACCGGTGTGAACCAGTTCAGGTCAAACATCCACTTATGGCCTTCAATGAACATCCTGTCGGCTTTGGTTTCTATGCCCAGGCCCGAATAAGGCGGGTTAAAGGTACCGCTGAGTGAAATATTGGAGCCCGTACGGGTAAACTGCGGGTTATCCAGGCTGTAGCGTGAAATGTTAAAGCCCAGCGACACGTCATGCGCCACACCGTTACTGAAACCACGGAGATACCAGCTGTCTTTCACATCATAGAACTGGTACGACAAGCTGGAACTGAAGTTAAAGTTCCGGTCAGGCCAGTTCAGACGCTTACCAAACGACAGCGAGAGACCCGTATTTTTGAAGTATCCGTTGTAATACGCGCTGCTGTACAGGCTGTTATAATAGTCTGCGTAGGCCGAGTTGGCATAATACCGCCGCATACGGTCATACATCTTGCCCAGATCCTGCACAGAATGCCAGAGAGATACCGACAGCGAGTTCGGTTTTTTACCGCCCAGCCAGGGTTCTGAGAAAGAAAGGGAATAGTTCTGGAAGCCGCCGTTGGCCTGCAGGCGTATAGAGAATTTCTGTCCGTCACCCTTAGGCAGCGGCTTGTATTCCTTGAAATCAAAGATCTTGCGGATAGAGAAGTTATTGAATACCACCCCAAAGGTACCTATGATACCCTGCATGGCCGAATACCCTCCCGACAGCTCAATATTATCACTCGATTTCTCTTCTACCGTATATTCAATATTCACCGTACCGTCAGCCTGCGGAACCGGCTTGGGATCAATCTTCTGCGGGTCAAAATACCCCAGCCTCGACAGCCCCTGAACGGTTTCCACCAAATCTGAACGGCTGAATTTCTGTCCCGGCTTGGTCAGGATCTCCCTGAACACCACGTGGTCACTGGTTTTCGTGTTCCCGTTCAGTATGATCTTGGAAATAGTAGCCTGCTTCCCTTCCCGGATACGCAGTTCGATATCGATAGAGTCGCCCACTACAGCGGTTTCTACCGGTTCAATGTTGAAATACAGGTAGCCGTCATCCTGGTAGTACGAGCTCACGTCACCCCCGGTTGGCTTTCCGCTCAGGCGTTTCTGAAGGTCTTCCGGGTTATATACGTCGCCCTTTTCAATACCCAGGATCATGTTCAGGGTATCGGTATTCCTGACGTAGTTACCTGACCAGGTGATGTTCCGGTAATAAAAACGCTGCCCTTCGGTCACTTCCATGACAATGCCTACGTGGCCGTTAGGCTTGCGGTAAACCGAGTCTTTATCGATGCTGGCGTTCCGGTAACCGTTTTTATTCAGGAAAGCAACCAGCTTCTCTTTATCTTCTTTGTATTTCTTCTCCCTGAATTTTGAAGGCGTAAATATGCGCAGCGGAGCCCTTTCTTTGGTTCCTTTCATCTTAGACAGCGCCCGCCACTTCGGAACTTCGTGCAGGCCGGTCAGCTGAATCTCGTCGATCTTGGTCTTCCTGCCTTTATCAATGTTAAAAATCAGCTGGGCCGTGCTGGTACGGATGGTATCATTCACCTGCTGCGCCTGTACAGTGGTATTCAGGAAGCCCTTGTCAAGGAAATGCCGCCTGATGATATTCTGCATATTCTTGACCATGGCCTCGGTGATCACCTTCCCCTTGTAGGTCTTGATTTTGTCTTCCAGGGTTTCGCGCTGCCCGCTTTTGATGCCGTTCAGCACAATTTTGTTCAGGCGGGGCCTTTCACGCAGCTCCAGCTCCAGGAAAATCTTATTGTCTTCGATCTTTGTAATATTGATCGCCACATCTTCCAGGATACCTTGCTGCATCAGCCGTTTAATGGCGGTAGAGATACGTTCTCCGGGAATTTCGATCTTGTCATTGACATTCAGACCTGAAACGGAGATCAGGGTATTCTGATCGAGGTACTTTACCCCGGTCACGGTTATCCCGCCGATAATGTATTCTTTGGGGTGGGCATAATCTACCAGCTTCGACTCCTGGGCCGGCGTTGGAGCACCGGGCTGCCGCCCCACACCTATCCGCTGCGCATGGGCAGTAAGGGTAAAACCAATAAGAAGGAAAATAGCGAAAAGTCTTGAAATCATCTGAAAATTAATCATGGGTTTTACCGAAACGCCTGTCCCGGGTTTGAAAAGCGCGTACTGCATCGAGCAAATGGCTTTTCCGGAAGTCGGGCCACAATACATCTAAAAATAAAAGTTCGGCATACGCAGACTGCCAAAGAAGGTAATTGCTGATCCGGTGATCTCCCCCGGTGCGGATCAGCAGATCCACTTCAGGGGCCGGGTAGGTGGAAAGAAGGCGGCTGAATTGTTCTTCATCAATTTCCTCCGGGGTCATCTCTCCCGACTTCACTGCGGAAGCCAGTTTCCTGGTGGCCTGAATAATATCCCACTTACCGCTGTAGCTCAATGCAATATTGAGCACCAGGCCGGTATTATTTTTTGTGGTATCTATCCCTTTCTCCATATTTCTCCGGGCCTTTTCAGGAAGCGCATCCATATCACCGATGCACTTCAACTGCACGTTGTTCTTATGAAGGCGGGGCACCTCATCACCAATGGTTTTTACTAAAAGGTCCATAATCCCATCTACTTCCATCTTGGGCCGTCCCCAGTTTTCCGTAGAAAAAGTATATAAAGTTAAATATCCTACTCCCAGTTCTGCACAGGCTTCCACCGTTTCCCGGACCGCCTTAATGCCGTTCTGATGGCCGAAAATACGCAAAGCACCTCTGCTCTTTGCCCATCTTCCGTTACCGTCCATAATAACGGCAATATGCTTCGGTAAATTGTTCAGACTGATCTCTTCCAAATGTTTAGGTGAAAAAGGGACTGCAAAAATATAAAATTAAGCAACTAATAAAAAGGCGAACCTCAAATAATACATTGTCTTTTAATGTTTTTCAGGTGAAAGGGTCATTTTCAAAAGACTGAAAGGATAGGATAAAGAAGAATTCCTTAAATTTGCGGCTTATTTTATCAATTATCCCGAATGTTAAGAACTCATACCTGCGGGCAGCTCCGGCTGTCAGACGTAAACCATACCGTTACCCTTTGCGGCTGGGTACAGAAAGTGCGCGATAAAGGCGGCATGATCTGGGTAGACCTCCGCGACCGGTACGGTATTACACAGCTCATCTTTGAAGAAGGGAAAACGGCCCCTGAAGTTATTGCACGCGTACGCTCACTGGGCCGCGAGTACGTGATTTCTGCTACAGGAACCGTACAGGAAAGACTTTCCAAGAATGATAAAATAGAAACGGGCGACATAGAGATCAACGTAACCGGCCTCGAAATACTTAACCCGGCCAAGCTGCCGCCGTTCCTGATCGAAGACGACACCGACGGCGGCGACGAGCTCCGGATGAAGTTCCGTTACCTCGACCTCAGGAGAAATACCGTACGGCAAAACCTGGTGTTGCGGCACAAAGTGGCTCAGCAGACCCGCCTTTACCTCGACTCCCAGGAATTCATCGAAGTGGAAACCCCGGTACTGATCAAATCAACCCCGGAGGGTGCCCGCGACTTCGTGGTGCCCAGCCGCATGAACCCGGGTGAGTTTTACGCCCTTCCGCAGTCGCCCCAGACCTTTAAGCAGCTGCTGATGGTGTCGGGCTTTGACCGCTATTACCAGATTGTAAAATGTTTCCGTGACGAGGACCTGCGCGCCGACCGCCAGCCTGAATTCACGCAGATCGACTGCGAGATGTCGTTTGTGAAGCAGGAAGACGTGCTCAACATGTTTGAAGGGCTGATCCGTCACCTGTTCAAAACCGTAAAAGGCATAGACCTGGCCGAGGTACCGCGCATGACTTATGCCGACGCCATGAAATATTACGGCTCCGATAAGCCGGACACCCGTTTCGGCATGCCGTTTACCGAGCTCAATGACCTGGTGCAAAACAAAGGCTTCCAGGTATTTGACGAAGCCGAGCTGGTGGTGGGCATCAATGCCGAAGGCTGTGCCGGGTATACCCGCAAGCAGCTGGATGAGCTGACCGATTGGGTCAAAAGACCGCAAATCGGTGCCAAGGGACTGGTATACATCCGTTTAAACGAAGACGGAACCCTGAAATCTTCTGTAGATAAATTCTATTCGGAAAGCGACCTGAAAGCCATTGCCGACCGGTTCGGCGCCAAAGCCGGCGACCTGATCCTGGTGATTTCGGGCCGGAAAGACAAAGCCCGGAAGCAGCTGAATGAGCTGCGCCTGGAAATGGGCAGCCGCCTGGGCCTGAGAAAGCCCGATGAATTCAAAGTATTGTGGGTGCTTGACTTCCCGCTGCTGGAATACGGCGAGGAAGAGCAGCGCTGGTTTGCCATGCACCATCCGTTTACGGCGCCCAAGCCCGAAGATCTTTCCCTGCTGGAAACCGATCCCGGTAGCGTAAGAGCCAACGCCTATGACATGGTGATTAACGGTACCGAAGTAGGTGGCGGATCGGTCAGGATCTTTCAAAAGGAACTGCAGGGCAAAATGTTTGAAATACTGGGATTCACGCCGGAAGAAGCGAAAAAGCAGTTTGGCTTCCTGATGGAGGCATTTGAATACGGTGCCCCGCCGCACGCCGGCCTGGCTTTCGGATTTGACCGCCTGTGCTCTATTTTCGGAGGGGCAGACTCCATCCGTGATTTCATTGCCTTCCCTAAAAATAACAGCGGCCGTGATGTAATGATCGACTCGCCTTCCACCCTTCACGAAGAGCAGCTGAAGGAGCTGAGCATACAGGTGAGATAACCAATTTCCGACCCCGAAGGGGTTAAATGTTTATAGGATATCACCCCGTTTCAGATTCCACCCCTTCAGGGTCGCATAGGTTTTGTTTTATGCCTGTTGCTATAAACATTTGACCCCTGTCGGGGTCATTTTTATTAACAAGTAATCTTATTTCCTGTCAGGCATTACCCGGTCGAAAACCACACTTGCCCCCAAACCTACCAGCATACCTGCCATATCTGCCAGGATATCTTTCAGATCAAAAGAACGTAAAAAAGAAGCCGGGAGCAGGTATTGCACAATTTCCGTAAAAAAAGCGAAGGCAAGCAGCACCAGGATCACCCGGCGGCTTTTCTGAAAATACTGCATCCAGAGAAAGCCCAGGCCGGCAAACACGGTACCGTGGGCTACTTTATCGTTGATCCACGTAGGGGTATTGTCGGGGAGATCAGACGCAGGCGCAAATAACAATATACAAACCCCCACCGTAGCTACTATAGCCAGGTGCGGTTTCATCAGCCACTGTTTTATCACTACCGGGAAATCCACTTAAATTCGTATTCCAGTTGAGGTATCCGGGTTCTGTCGGCAATTCTTCTCAAACGCCCGGGCAGCCCCAGCAGGTAGTCGCGGGCACGCTCGGCCGAAGAATTCAGCCCGGTAATTTTATCAATTTTCCAGTCGTTCAGAAGACTTTCGAGAATTTCAATATAATCTATGGTGGTGTATACCCCCAGGCGCTGGGCCGAATCGGAGAAGTGAGAAAACACCTCACCGATCTTTTCGCCGGTTTCTCTCAGGAAATGCGCCGGCATAACAATTTTCTTGCGCATCATATCTTCAAAAGCCAGCATGACTCCCGAGGCATCCACTTCAAAAAATTTCGAAATAAATGTTTTGTAGGCTTTGGCATGCCGCATTTCGTCAGACGCTATTTTCCCGCAGATCTTCGACAGGTGGCCGTTACCGAATTTCTTGGCCAGGGTAGCGGTCCTGCGGTGAGAAATGTTGGTGGCCAGCTCCTGGAACGACGTATATATAAAGTTCCGGTACGGGTCATCGTCGGTACCAATATCAAAACCGTCGGCCAGCAGCCACTGGGTAGAAGTCTCCATTTCGCGCATGTTGATCCGCCCGGAAAGATACAGGTATTTGTTCAGCAGATCACCGTGGCGGTTTTCCTCGGCCGTCCACCAGCGTACCCATTTCACCCAGCCCGAATCGGGTTCGTCTACCTGCTTTATTCCCTCCACGCACATCAGCCAGGAGGTATAGGTAGGCAGGGCCTCTTCGGTAATGCAGTCGCCTACCAGCACGGCCAGGTAATCGTACGGCAGTTCCCGGCAGGCTTCGCGGAGCTCTTTCAACTCTTCAATGAAATCTTCACGGGTAGAGTCGGGCAGGAAATCAGAAGGCTGCCAGTTAGAATCAATAGGGTTCAGAAATTCCATGGAAAGGGCATCCATTTCCTTTCCAAAGTGTCTCATTACTTCTATTCTCGACGGATCCATGTACTTATAAGGCTGTTTTTGGTGCAAAATTACTGAAATATACATTATTTCACCAGAACCCTGAAAAATCTATTGGAAAAATATTCACTGAATGACCTAACTTTGTAAAAAAATCAATAGGTGAAGAAAGTTGTTGATTATATCCTGGGAAGCCTCTATTTGTTGTATTTCGGCCTCCTGATGATCATCTTTCACGGGGTGCAGGTGATCGCGTATCGTATTTTTGGTCCCCGCGCACATCAGAAATCGGTAGAGATTTTTAACCTCTTTATCGTTGCAGGCCTGTATATGACCGGCTCTACCGTATCATTTTCACAAAAGGTCGCCATTCCTACCGGCAGAACCGTCATTTTTATCTCCAATCACCAAAGCATGTTTGATATCCCGGGGATTATCTGGTTCCTGCGAAAATATACCCCGAAGTTCGTATCGAAAAAAGAGCTGGCGAGGGGCATTCCCGGCATCTCCTATAACCTGCGGGTAGGCCAGGCGGCCCTTATTGACCGCCATGACCCCAAGCAGGCCATTACAGAGATCCTCCGGTTTGCGAAACACATCAGCGAGAACCATTTTTCAGCGGTGATCTTCCCGGAAGGTACCCGCTCAAGAACGGGCCGGCTGAAGCCTTTTGCCGTAGGCGGGGTGGCCACCCTGCTGAAAAAATGCCCGGGAGCGCTGGTGGTGCCTGTCGCTGTCCGGAATACCGGCCGCTTCAACCCGAAAGGTCTTTTTCCCCTGAGCTCTTTCACCGCCATGTCATGGACCACCCTTGACCCGGTAGAACCGGCCGGCAGGACTCCTGAAGATGTGGTAGCCGACTGTGAAAAGCAGATTGCCGGCTTTTTAGGGCAAAATCCTGCCTGATCGTTAGGTTTTTCTTATAATTTTGATGCATATTTACAGAACAATTTTTCGTTGCTGCCTGACGTTATATTTATACGGCCCCGTTATTGAGGATGAAATCATACATTAACCCAAATATCCCGGTGTTAAGACCATCCGATACGGTGGATGATGCGCTCTTGCTTTTCAGCGACTTTAAAACCAATCATTTACCGTATGTCATCGACCGGTCTTTTGAAGGTTTCTTCTCGGAAGATCTCCTTCTGAACTACGACAGCGATGACCGGCTCACCGACATCCAGCCCCTGCCGGCAGAAGAGATCATCCTGGAGAATGACCCGCTGACCGAAGCCGTCAGGAAGGCTGCCGCTGCGCAGATCATGCTGCTACCCCTGCTCAACGCCGACGGAGAGTTCATGGGGGTTATTGAAAAAACAGAACTTTACGAACGCTTTATCCGTCACTTTGCCCTGCACGAGGCCGGCGGCCTGCTGGAAATCAACCTGAAAGGGAAAGACTACTCGCTGGCAGAAATAGCAAGAATAATTGAAGGCGAATCGGGGAAGATCATCAGCCTGTTTATAACGCACGATATAAACAACGACATGGTTCTCTCGCTCAAACTCGACATTACGCATATCAGTGCTGTCATCAGCGCACTGGGCAGATTCGGCTACGAGGTGATCTCTTATCACAGCTCAGAGCCTGTCAATAACCTGGAGAAAGACCGGTTCGAAATGTTGATGAAATACCTCAGCATTTAAAAGATACGATATATGAAATTTGCTATTCATGGCAGGCCTTTTAAGCAGGATTCAACAGAAGATATCCAGGAGATTTTCCGGGAGCTGGATGCCAACGGGGTTTTCTACCAGATATCCGGCACCTTCGCTGACCTGCTGAACGAAAGTAATATCCGCTATGACAGCAGCCAGCTCTTCCGCGAAAAAGAAGAGCTCTGCGATATTGATGTAGCCCTCAGCCTCGGCGGTGACGGGGCCTTCCTGGAAACCCTGGGCATGGTGGCCCACAACGAGACCCCCGTGCTGGGCATTAATTTCGGCCGGCTGGGTTTCCTGACCGACATCGCGCCGAAGAATATCCGTGAAACCCTCTCGAAAATCCTCCGTAAAGAATATACCGTTGACGAAAGGATCATGCTGAGAGCCGATGCCCGGCAGCCCATTTTTGCGGCCGGCATGGATTTTGCCCTGAATGAAATAGCAATTTCCAAGACCGATACCTCATCTATGATCGTCATTCATACCTATATTGACGGGGAATTTTTAAACAGCTACTGGGCTGACGGCCTGATGGTGGCCACCCCCACGGGGTCTACCGGCTATAACCTCAGCTGCGGCGGCCCGCTGGTTATGCCCATTTCCAACGACTTTATCATAACGCCCATCTGTCCGCATAACCTCTTTGTAAGACCCATTATTGTTTCGGGCAAAAGCAAAATCACCCTGAAAGTGGAAAGCCGGAGTAACAATTACCTCGTTTCCATGGATTCACGTGCCCGGATAGTGGGCGACGAGATGGGAGAAATTACCGTAAGCCTCGAAAATTTTAAAGCCAAGCTCCTGAAAATTGACGGCACAAGCTTTCTGTCTACGCTCAGGAATAAACTGAAATGGGGAGAAGATGTAAGAAATAGAATTTAATAAAATCAATAAAAGCACTTCCGTCTCGTTTAAACAGGAAGAGGCTTTTTAATCAATGACTGAAAAATGCTAAAGAATAAAATTTACTTTATTACAATAGCTATCGCTTTCCTACCTGCTCATTTTGCTTTCGGACAATTAAGTGATCTGTTTAAAAAAAGTAAGGATAGTTACTCTACCGTAGGCATAGGCGGTGGTTCTACCCATTATTACGGAGATCTTTCGCCTTACCGGTCATTTTATTACGGCCTCTACTCCAACGTTCGCTGGAACGGGACCCTCAACTACCAGATTCATTTTAACCCGAGGGTTTCTGCCCGCGCCGCCATTACCTATGCCCGCATTTTCGGCAATGACGCTACCTACGGGTGGAACCTGGCCGACTCCAAACCGGCTGTCCGCACTGCGCGGCTCCGTAACCTTCATTTCCGGAACGACCTCATGGAATTCACCGTTATGGGCCTTTACAATTTCCGCCCGATGGAGGAAAAGAAAACCCGGAATTCTCCCCTGCAATGGACCCCCTACGTGGGTATCGGCATAGGCATTACCAGCAATGACCCGAAAGCAAGGGCCAGCATCCAGGACAACAACGGGAACATCCGCTTTGACCCGAACGGAAAAGTATATGTACAGCCCTGGCAGTCGCTGAGAAGCCAGCTGAATGAAGGGCAAACCAAAGTATATTCGTCTATTGTACCCGTTTTCCCGCTGGCGCTGGGCATCACCACCAAGCTCAACCAGAACTGGATACTTTCACTGGAGGGCAGCTTCCGGTTTACCTTCAGCGACTTCCTGGATGATGTGAGCACCGGGCCTTATACCAACGGGGAATTCTCGTACCGGGCCGATGAAGATTATTATGCCCTTACCGGGAAATCACGTGTAGAAGATTTCAGGAAAGCCCTCGGAAGCGGGCATTCTCCCAGTGTAACCCCTACCGCCTATGCACCTGTAGTAGTTTCCAAAACGGGCCAGCGGGCATCGGAAGGGAAGCTGAAAGACGGCTACATTGTTACCCAGATCACCCTCAACTACATCATTACCAGCCGGGTCAAATGTCCTCCTATAACACAATGAAAACGGTATACGGCATACTTTTCCTGGCGTTTATACCGGTAGCTGCCTATGCCCAGAAAGTGGAATTCGGCGGTGGCGGAGGGCCTACTTTTTACAAGGGTGACCTGCAGCCCCGGTTTCGCCCCCTGAACCCCGGTGCTGCCGGCAATCTTATGCTGCGGTATAATTTTAACCGGGTTATCTCGGCCAGGGCCAATGTGATGTATGGCCTTATCAAAGGAGACGACAGCCGCTCGGGAGATCCCTTTCAGCGGGAACGTAATTTTTCTTTCCGGAATACCGTACTCGACTATGCCGTGCAGGTGGAATACAACTTTCTGAATTTCCGTACCCATGACGGGCGCTATGAGCACGACTGGACCCCCTACCTGTTCGGTGGCTACGGGAAAAGCAAAAATATGAAAAGGGTGTATGCGGTAGGAGCCAACAAGGCCGTTCGCACCAACCAGAGGGGCGGTAATGACATCGTGCCTTTTGGCATAGGCATAAAAAAAATACTTACGCCCCGCATTAACCTGACAGCCGAGTTTTCTACCCGGGTATTCCTCAACAAACGAAACGGAAGTATGTTTGACGGGCTTGACGGCGCCCGGGGACAGAACGCCTATTCCACCCAAAACCTGATCACCGATCCCCGGCAGAGCGACTTCTTCTTTTATCCCAACACCCAGCAGAACGACAAGTATTTTCACCTTTCGGTAACTTTAAGCTACCTGATCTACACTGTACACTGCGATATCCCCGGTAAGCGCTTCTCGTTGTTCTAGACGATCCGGAAATATGCCTGCCGGTATACAGGTTCAGGCTTCCTGCGGCATAATAATGGCCATTATAAAATAGGCCAGGATCAGCCCGCCGAAACTGAATATGGTCAGCAGCGTCATCGCGATCCGGATAATGGTAGGATCGGCGTCCAGGTACTTGGCCAATCCTCCGCACACGCCCAGAAGCATGGCTTCGGGTCCTTTGGTTCTGAATAATTTCTTGTTCATCTGTATATTAGTTCCGAGTAGTGAGTTCCGAGTAGTGAGTTCCGAGTAATGAGTTCCGAGTAATGAGTTTTTCCCGGCTCACTAACTGCCTGTACCTCAAATTTACATTTAAAATTTTGATAATCCCACACCATACATGCCTGCAACCCAATATATTTGTAAAAATCGTCAATCCCAATATTGTCAATCCTAATTCCCATATATGTTTGTCAAAGCCATAGAAAAAGCCTCCGCTTTTACTTTTCCGCTGATCATTTCCAACAAATACCAGGACGGAAGCATCAGCAGCAGCCTGGGCAGCTTTATTATTCTCAATGAAGAAGGTTGGATGCTGACGGCTGCCCATATTATCGGAGAGACCTCGCTTCACCAGGCACATCTGAAAGAATACAACGAATATATACAGGGCGAAGCAACCGTGCTGAACCCCAAATGGATCCTGAACCATTCGCTGTGGTTCGGTGCGGATCACCATCGCGTTCACGAGTTTTTTGTACTTCCGGAAAACGACCTGGCTATCGGGAAAATTGAAAATTTTGACCCGGCTTCTGTCAGGGAGTACCCCCGGTTTATCGCACCGGGTTCTGTAAAGGCCGGCCGGTCGCTCTGTAAGCTGGGTTTCCCGTTTTATGACATACAGGCTACGTTCACGGAAAACATCTTCCGGTACGACCCGGGCCTGTTCCCTATTCCCCGGTTCCCGTACGAAGGCATGGTCACCCGGATCATTTCAGGCGGAGTCACGGGGCCGGATGCCTCTAACGAGATTCTCTGGATAGAAACCAGCTCGCCGGGCTTACGCGGGCAAAGCGGCGGCCCGGTCTTTGATACCGCCGGCCACGTATGGGGCATACAGTCTATGACCCGGCACCTGCCGTTGGGCTTTTCGCCCACCCTTCAGAAAAACGGGGTTACCGTAGAAGAAAACCAGTTCATCAACCTGGGCTGGTGTGCGCATGTTCAGGCCGTGCTGAACTTTCTTGACCAGCACGCCGTCACCTGTTACCGGGCAGCTGACGCCGAATGAATTGCGGCGTGATGCTCTTGTGAAGTAGCGATATATTCCCCGTACTGGATAAGGGCCGGGAAATCGTCCTGGGTGATCAGCCGGTCACGGAAACCCTCGCCAAACACTTTTTTTACCGGGATCTTGAAACCGGCCTTGATTTCCAGTGTATAATATTCCGTAAAGTCTTTGCCGTCAGAGGCCTTTTCAGGTACCAGCAGCTCATATTGGCTTTCTCCTTTGAGGTCGCTGTCTACCACCAGCGGGGAAACCCGCCCCAGGATTTCAAACTGTCTTTTGATCAGCACTTTCCGGCTGGGCAATTTAGCCGTACCTGACCACCAGATATCTTTCACGTCGTTCATGGCCTGGCGCGTTTCTTCTACCGTAGATACCGCGTCCAGCTCTTCCAGTGTTTCGCGGATATTGCGGGTCATTTCGCTCTCATAATCCTTATCGCTGAGCAGTGATTTTATACTAAGGTGTACCCCGAGCAGGTTGGAATAGGCGTCTTCTACCGAAAAGCTGGAATACCTTTCAGGAACCAGGGGAATATACGAAGCTCCGTACCAGGTAGAAATTTCGTGCCATACCGAAAGGTCGTAGGCAATTTTCCCGGCCAGCCGCGCTATATCTTCATCGGTGAAGCTCTCCGGAATTTTCACGGAAAGCTTCTTCAGCCCGCCCTCTTTGCCCAGCCGGAAGTCGGTAAGGCCCTGCTCACGGTTTTCCCGGATAAGTCCGAACAGGTAGGCCGTATAATCGGCTATATCTCTCAGGTGGCCCATGTCGATAAAGCCACCGTTACGGGTATAAATAATACCGTTCTTCTCCTGTTTGCTGCCCAGGAAAGTATGATCGCCGAGATCGGCCACCGACGTAATATCCGTTACTTTCAGGAACGACAATACAGAAACCTTCACGTCTACACCAAACGAGCAGCAGGTTCTTATAATTCTTTTGGGAGGGGTTTTTACATCCAGGTGATCAGGAACCCTCGCGAAAGTCGCCAGGGGGATGCACACAATAAGCAATATCTTTTTCATTTTCAGCTAAATCTGCCGGATAACAGAATAATAAAGAAACGATAATATACAGGTAATATTGAAAGATTAACAAAAAACAGGACGCAGATGTTCAAAATGAAGCGGCAGATTGAGTCAGCATGCTTTAAAAACGCCGATAACGCTGATTTAAGCGGTAAACGCAGCCCCTATCATCTGCGAAAACCCTTAAATAAGCGTTATCGGTGCTCAGGTTCTTAAACCGTAAGCGAGTGAACCGCCGTATTCTTCACCGGCATGATGATCCACATGACCAGGTAAGGAATAAATGCCGGAACCGGTGTCACCAGGGCAATTACGAACAATAACCGGATGATGGTCACGTCAATATCGAAATACTCGGCAAGACCGGCACATACACCCCCTAACATCGAACCTTCTCCTTTTATTCTAAATAGCTTTTTCATAATTTGCTTTTGTTTTATGCTTCAAAATTAATGGGTCACATGGTACTATGCAATACAAAGTACATCAATGGTCAGGGAAAATGAAGAACGGTTAAAAGGGAGGGTTTCTGTGATGGAGGTACTTGTGCAAAGTTGCGCTTTCGTAAAGTTAAGTTTTCGCCAGGCTGACCATTTGCTGAAGACAACCTGACGAAAACACCATTTCAGGCCGCTTCTGTCATTTAAACTCGGGTATAAACATCATTCTCGCCTGGATCTTATCCATACTTTTCAGTGAAAGCAGCTGCCGGTAAACAGGGGCATACTCGCCCAGGTAAGCCGCTACACGGGCATCTTCTTCTTTTTTGGTGAGGCGTTCCATCAGCCGGTCCAGGTCTGATTTGGGGTAAGGGTAATATTTTACCTGGAAATCACCTGCTTTGAGGTTCACTTTTCCGGCAGCAATGGCTATGGCTTCATCCAGTCCGCCCAGCACATCTACCAGGCCCAGCTCTTTGGCCTGTTCGCCTGTCCATACGCGCCCGCCGGCGATCGACTTCAGTTTCTCGATACTCATTTTTCTTCCCCGGGCCGCTTTTGAAGTAAAGGTCTCGTAGCCGTCATTCACCATATTCTGGATAGTTTGCTTTTCAGCATCCGACATCCTGCGGGTGGTAGAAGGCGAATCGGCAAATTCATGGGTCTTCACCCCGTCAAAAGTAATTCCCAGCTTATCGTTCATCAGCTTCTGGGTGTTCATCATCAGGCCGAAAATGCCTATCGAGCCTGTAATGGTAGCGGGGTGCGCTACGATGGTATCGCATCCCATGGCCATATAATACCCGCCTGAGGCGGCCAGGTCGCTCATAGAAGCAATCACCGGTTTTTCTTTCCGGGTCAGCTGAATCTCACGCCACATGATGTCAGAAGCCATGGCGCTACCGCCCGGCGAGTTGATCCTCAGTACAACGGCTTTCACTTTTTTGTCATTGCGTGCCCGGCGGATCTCCTTCACGAAATCGTCTGAGCCAATGATCCCGTCACTGCTCTTTCCCTGCACAATTTCGCCTTCTGATACGATCACCGTTATCTTATTTTCAATACTGCCGGCTTTTACGTATTTCTTTGCTTTACCGTAAGCTCCGAGTCCCACGTATGCAATTTTGGCATTTTCTTTTATTCCCAGTTTCCGGCGAAGGGCACTTTCATACTCATCGGCATACGCTTTGGCCGATACCAGCCTGTTCTGAGTGCTTTCATCGGCCGAAAGCATGGAGGCCTTGTTCAGGATACGATCCACCTCTTCTTTCGTCATTTTCTTGTCTTCCGCAAAAGCGCTGTAAATGGTACGGGCCACAGAGCCGGTATATTTGCCGGTCTGCTCGCGGCTTTCGGCGCTCATATCGGTACGGATATAAGGCTCTACCGCACTTTTAAACTCGCCTACCCGGAACACCAGGGGTTCAATGCCCAGCTTATCCAATGTTCCTTTCACAAAGGTCACTTCGCTGGATAAGCCGTTAAATTCGGCAGAACCCATCGGGTGAATAAAGGAGCTGTCGGCCAGGGCAGCTATCAGCACGGCCTTCTCCGACAGGTAATCGCTGTAGGTATAAATAAATTTACCCGTTTTCCGGAAGTCTTTCAACGCCGTTCTTACTTCCTCCATTTCCCCGAAGCCCAGGAGCGGGTTGTTCATGGTGATGCTGATGCCTTTGATATTGGGATCGAGCGCTGCGTTGGCAACGGCACTCTTGAACTCGTTCAGGCCGATGTTCTGAATCGGGTTACCGAATATTTCCGAAAAGGTGTCTCCCGGAACCGCTAATTCCGTAAACCGGCTGTCAAAATTCAGCTTCAGCACTGATTTTTCCTTCACCGTGGTCACCGAATCTCCCCCGGAAACCATGGAGCCGATGCCCAGCATGACCACAAAAGATAAAACGGCAAACAGGAAAAGACCCACTATCGTGGCCAGCACATATTTAAAAAACTGAAGCATAATTATCCAATTTAAATTCTTTTGCAAAAATAACATCTTACCCCGGCTTATCATTCCCCTAAATAATCAAACGGAAGAATAGCAGGCTGAATGGTCAGAACTCCCGTCCTACGGTGAAAAACAATTTCCGTTCCCCCATCCGGTTCACCGAATAGTAGGTCCGGAGGTTAATGTTATAAAAAGTAACGATATCCAGGCCCACTCCACCCCCCGGCAGGTGCGTATTGCCCAGGTTGGAATTGCTTCTTTCGGGATTAAAATTTCGCACATAGGCGTAATCCAGGTATACGTTCGGATATACGCTTACGGGAATAATGGCAAATTCTTTTTTCCAGATCAGGCGGCTCATGTCAAACTTCCGTTCAAAAGCCCGTACTTTCAGGGTATTGCGGTTCAGTGCAAAATACTGGCCGTCAATCACGTAGAGCTCATACCCGCGGGCTATATTCCCGCCGTAGCCCAGTCCGCTCACCAGAAAATAGCTCTGCCGGCGGGGCAGTGAGGCTTTACCCCGTAACCCTATCTCCAGGAACCACTTCTCAGCAAGAGGAATATACCGGTTCCAGGTGAGCAGCAGGTTGGTCTGGTCTTTTCCTCCGGGTACGAAAAAATGGCTGATACCCGCGGCAAAGAAGCTACCCTTCAGCGGGTATTGCCGTACATCCCGGAAGTCGGCCCGGTACTCATAGCCCGCATTCACCAGGAGCTGATCGTTTCTGCCTCCGCCGAAATACTCCGGGTTGGCCCGTACCACCGTATCGGCCACGTGATTTTTCGAAACCCCCAGGAACCACGTATGAAAATAATTGTACCCCTGCCGGTACCGGAAGTCGGCAGAAGCCCCGTACCGCCGCAGGCTGATGCTGTCAGAGCTGATAAAAGAAAGCTTATCGTTCCAGGTGCGGTAAGCCAGGTTCCGGCGTGAGGTATAAAACACACGCCCCGAAACGCCGAACCGTTTCTGCTTATCAATATAAGGCCGCGAATAGGCCAGCTGGTAATAAGGCGCAAAGCCCAGGTGCACGCCCGCGTAAAAAATATCGGCGTTCCCCGTAAAGTTGTACTGGGTAAGGTTCACGCCGTATGTCAGCCGGCGGAGGTCTCTGCCATGCTCATACCACCATTCGTTAAAGCTGCGGTCGCTCAGCACCAGGAAAGGCAGAACCGACCAGTACCAGCGTTCCTTTACCCGGATGGTTACATCCAGCATGCCCAGCGAATCGGCCGTAAACCCTACCGAGGCTTCCAGGAAAAGGTGGGTATTGATGATGTTCGAGCGGGTGAGCTCCAGCTTCTCCTCAAGCTGGTCCTGTAAAATCTCGTCCCCTTTCTTAAAGACCACTTCTCGCTCAATAATGGCGGTCCGGGTGATCTTATTGCCTTCTACCCGGATGCTTCTCACCCGGTAAACAGGATTTCCGGAAGCTACGGCATTGCTACCGGCCAACCACAGAACCAACACCATAAAACGGTATAATCTCAAATCCGGAATTTTTGCAAAGAGGTACAAATATATCTTAATATTACTATAATTCAACGAACCGAAACCGGAATCCGGCCCTTATTTTTTAGCTATTTTTAACAGAAAACCCGTAGTATTTCGTACTTTTGCGGCTTCAATCATTAGCGGATGAATTATTCTTTATCGCATATACCGGAGCGGACTTCCCAGCCCCGTAATAACGGCCTGACCATGGTAATGGACAAAGGCCTCAGCCTCGGAGAGGCAGAGAACTTTCTCTCGAAAGCCTCCCGTTTTGTGGATATCATTAAACTGGGATGGGCCACCTCCTATATAACGGAAAATCTCAAGGAAAAGATTGACCTGTATCACGCACACCGTATCCCTGTATATTTTGGCGGAACTCTTTTTGAGGCCTTTGTGGTCAGGAACCAGTTTGAAGATTACCTCAGGATTTTAGATAAATTCGGGCTGGAATATGCCGAGGTATCTGACGGCTCCATCACCCTTCCCCACGAAGAAAAGTGCAATTATATTGCCCGGCTGGCTTCACGCGGGAAAGTGCTTTCAGAAGTAGGCTCAAAAGACGCCGAGAAGATCTTTGCCCCCTACAAATGGATAAACCTGATGCGCAGCGAGCTGCAGGCAGGCTCCTGGAAGGTGATCGGTGAAGCGCGTGAAAGCGGTAATATCGGCCTTTACCGGAGCTCAGGCGAAGTACGGCAGGGGCTGGTTGACGAGATCATCAATGCCATTTCTGCCGAAAATATCATCTGGGAGGCCCCGCAAAGGCCTCAGCAGGTCTATTTTGTCAAGCTGATCGGTCCGAATGTAAACCTGGGCAATATAGCACCCGAGGAAGCCATTGCCCTGGAAACCACCCGGCTCGGGTTGCGGAGCGATACGTTTGCTTCCTTCCTTCCCGAAGACATCAAACAAAAATACAAGCTGGGCAAATACTTCCAGGACGAACGATTAAAACAAGACGACTAAGGCATGGAGCTGATTCATTTCATCATTGATTTTTTAAAAGATCCGCTGACTGTATTACAACAATTCCTGGCCGAGTACGACAAGCTCACCTATGCGCTGCTTTTCCTGGTAATATTTGTAGAAACCGGCCTGATCATCATGCCGCTTCTGCCCGGCGATTCGCTGCTTTTCGCCGTAGGGCTCCTGGCCGCCTCCACCGGGCAGCTGGATATTGCCCTGGTCATTCCCCTGCTGATCGGTGCTGCGCTCCTGGGCGACAACATCAATTATTTTGTGGGCAGCCGCTTCGGGCATTACATTAAATCGAGGGAGAAAATCCTGTTCCTGAAACGGGAATACATTGAACAAACGGAAGAATTTTACGCCAGGCACGGAGGCATAGCGGTTATTCTTGCCCGCTTTATGCCGATCATCCGTACGGTAGCCCCTTTTGTGGCCGGTGCCGGTAGCATGCGCTATCCGCGGTATATCCTTTTCTGCATTATCGGGGCCGCTGTATGGGTAAGCAGCATTACCCTGCTGGGGTATTTCCTCGGAACCAACGAATGGGTGAAAGCCAACTTTGAAAAAGTGGTTTTAAGTATTATCTTTATCTCCGTTCTTCCTATGATCATTGGGTTCATCAAAGTGAAGTTCGGGAAAAAGTAAGCATGCAGACAGCAAAAAAAAGATTCGGCCTCATCGGGTTTCCCCTCTCCCACTCTTTCTCCAAACGGTATTTTACCGGGAAATTTGAAGAAGAGGGACTCTCGGATACACACCGGTACGACCTCTTTGAAATAGAAGACATCAGTGCCTTACCCGGCATCATTGCAGAAACTGAGGGCCTGAAAGGGCTGAATGTGACCATTCCGCATAAGCTGAATGTACTGCCCTACCTTTCTGAAATTGACCCTGCAGCAAAACGCATAGGTGCCGTTAATGTGATCAGGGTAGAAGAAGATAAGCGCCTCAAAGGCTACAACAGCGATTATTACGGTTTCCGGCGTTCGCTGGAGGAATTCCTGGACGGGAACACCCCCGAAAATGCGCTGGTGCTGGGCAACGGTGGTGCGGCACGTGCCATCCGGGTGGCCCTGGAAGATATGGGGATCCCGCATAAGCTGGTATCGCGGTCTGCCGGTGACGACAGGATATCGTACGAAACCGCCAATACCCTGCTGGAAAACCATACCCTCATCATCAACTGCACACCATTAGGTACGTTTCCCAGGACAGACACGGCCCCTGAGCTGGATTATACCTTACTGACCCCGGCTCATTTCCTGTATGACCTGGTGTACAACCCCGAAGAAACCCTTTTTATGAAAAGAGGGAAAGACCGGGGCGCCAGAACCCGGAACGGTTACTCCATGCTGGTGTACCAGGCCGAAAAATCGTGGGAGATCTGGAATTCATAGGAAAAACGTTACCCGATCAGAGCTGAAAGCTTTTATAAATATGAAATACGAAAAACATATCTTCATATGCACCAACGACAAGCCCGCGCCTAAAAAGTGCTGCGGGAGTGACCGCGGAATGGTGCTGGTGGATCTCTTTAAGGAGAAGCTGAAGGAAAACGGCCTGAACAAGACCATGCGGGCGCAAAAGACGGGCTGTCTCGACGTTTGCGCGTTTGGTCCGGGGATGGTGGTTTATCCCGAAGGCGTTTTCTACGGGAACGTTACCCCGGAAGACGTGGACGAGATCTTCGAAAGCCATATCCTGAACAATAAGCCGGTAGAACGCCTGATTCTGCGGGAAGAATGATCCGGCATATTTTCTTTGACCTCGACCATACCCTGTGGGATTTTGAACGGAATTCGGAAGCCTGCCTGAAAGAGATTTATGCGCACGAGGTAGCCGGCAAGGTTTCGTATGAGGCTTTTATTCAAACCTTCCGGGTCATTAACAAAAGCCTCTGGCGGCAGCTGGAAACCAATGTCGTCACACACGACGAGCTCCGGCGGGTACGCTTCAGAAATACCCTGCTCACCCTTGACGTTTCCTGTACGGAAGAAGAATCACTGGCGATGAACGACCGCTTCATGCAGCTACTGCCCGTGCAGAGGCACCTGGTAGCGGGTACGCTGGAGATACTGGATTATTTACACCCTAAATACGAGCTGCACATCATCAGTAACGGGTATCTCGACATCCAGACCCGGAAGATGACGCAAAGCGGGTTGCTTCCGTATTTCCGTCATATTATCACGAGTGACGTCTCGGGATCGCGGAAGCCCGACCGGCAGATTTTTGATTTTGCCCTGGAATCAGCCGGCGCCACACCCGAGTGCTCGGTATATATCGGTGATGATGAGATCGCCGATAAAGCAGGTTCGGAGAATGCCGGCTTACCTTTTATCCACTTCGACCCTGCCGCAGCCGGTTCTTCAGCGGGAGTCATCCGGCAGCTGACCGAACTGAAAGACCTTTTATGAGCCCAGTCCTGAAAGGTAGGAGATCAGGTCCAGCATATCTTTCTCGGGCAGCGGGAAAGGAGGCATGAACGACTCTTTCTCCAGCACTTCCACCGATTTCACCTGGTTAAGAGGATACCGCCGCTGTTCCTGTTCGCCCAGTACTTTTACGAGGTACGCATCAGAGGTCTTACTGGTCACAATGGCTTTCAGCGTGCTACCGTCGGCCAGGGTGATCAGGCTGGTTTCGTACCCCAGGTTAATGCCCTGACTGGGATAGACGATGGCATTATAAAGGCCTTCTTTGGTCAGCTTCTTACCGATAGACGCCAGCGAAGGGCCGAAATCTGCACCCGAGGTTCCGTTACTGTGACACACCGAGCAAACATTCTGAAAAATCACTTTTCCTTTTGTGGCATCGCCTTTCCCCGGGCTGAAATCAGGCATAGGGTACGCCTGGGCAGCCTCCGGGTTGCCGTAGACATGCTCAAACTCTACTTTTATGTCATTATGAAATGTCTTCCGCAGCACTTCTTTAGCTGCAGGAATGAGCTCTTTACTGACTTTGTTTACTTTCATGAGATCCCACAGCCTGACATCACTCAGGTAGCCCTCCATAGCCAGAACAGCCGCCTGGCGCAGTTCAAACGGGTATTTCCGGTTGGTAAACACCTGGATCAGCTGCCGGGTTACCACCTCATTGTCTACCAGGCCCATACGTTCTATTCTCCTGACTGCAAAGTCTTTATCCAGCGGTTTCCGGCTAAGCACCTCTTTGAGCAGGCTTATACCGAACAGGGTATTGCCAACGTCAGCCGCCTGCCTGTAGAGCGCCGGATCTTCACTGGTGTCCAGGATGCGGAGAATCCTCTCCCGCTCATCGGTAAACCGGTACTTCAATACGATATCCAGGAAATCGCGGTCATTCTTTATACCGGCCAGCACGCCGGGTATCATTTTTTGAAAATCAGGATCCTGCAAAACAGACTCCGTATCAAAATGCTTAAAGATAAGCAGCTTTTCCTGCTCGGAGTGTGCACTCTTCAGAAGGCTCAGCAAAGCCGCGTTCCGGGCGCTGATATCCTGGAAATCAAAAGCCCTGAAATAGCGTAATGCATTTTCAAAAGGCGTAACCCGGATGAGCTCTGCGAGGTATCCCGGTGTTTTTTTACTGCGGCTTCTCCAGACTATATCCCGGGCTTCCGGGCTGCTCTGCCAGTTTTTCCCGGCCAGGTATTTTTCCAGGTAATCATCCCAGTGCCCTGTAGCGCCTATGCCCAGCGCTTCCAGGAACCAGCGGTCATCTGCCTTATAGGCACTTGCCAGGTTCAGCCAGGCCTCCGGGTTTTCGGTCAGGTAAAGCCGGGTAGCTACCGCCTGCTTTACCTGGTACGAAGCATCCAGCGACATCCGGGTTAAAAAGGGCGAATGATCTTCCTGCGGCGCCATCCGTACGGTGGCGGCCCGGATATCTTCATCCGGGTGGCGGGAGAACTCTTCGGAGTAGCCGGAGCTCAGGTCCTTCAGCAGCCACAAGGCCCGGGCCGTATATACCGGGTTATTTTCTTTTGCCAAAGCATACAGCTCTTTTTTTGCAGCTTTCCCTTTACTCTTCAAAGCGGTATAGGCCATATACCTGACTGAATTGGCCGGGTTCTTCAGGGCTTCTATACAGGAGCTCACATCCGAAAAATTGTATTCCGGTACTTTGTAGCTTCCCTTTCCTTTGGGATAAACCCGGTAAATCCGGCCTTTTTCAAGATCACCGATAAAATGCCCGCCCACGCTTACATCGTACCAGTCGGCTACAAAAACAGAACCGTCAGGGCCGGCGGCCACATCAGAGGGCCTGAACCACTGGTCTTTTTTGGAGGCGTCCAGCACTACCTGCCCCTGCAGCTCGTATCCGGCACCTTTTTTATGCACACCGTAGGCGATAATGTTGTTATTAACGGCGTCTCCCAGGAAAACAGCCCCCTTATATCGCTCAGGGAGAAGCCCCCCTTCATAAACAAAAATACCTGTAGGCGAGCCGGCCCCGATGATCTTCAGGTTAGGCACCACTCCCGGGTCATTCTGATGCCAGTGCTGCTGCCAGAGCGAGTCTTCCTTGTTGGTTCTGTAAGCCCGCCAGTCGGCCCCCGTCATCTCATCTTTGTACCCGTAATTTCCATACGGCAGCACATAGTTGATCCGGTTGCTTCTCACCCCGTCATCGTCGTTATCACTCTGCCATATGCGTCCGAAAGAATCCAGGCACAGCTCATAGTTGTTCCTGAAGTTCCAGCCTACCACCTCAAAATTCTTGGTATCTATATCGCAGCGAAGGGCCATTCCGTCCTGGAAAGGCTGCAGTGTCTGGCCTATTTCCCGCCCGTGAATGTCTTTCAGGGGCTGGCCGTCAGGCGTGGTCAGTCCTACGCCATGATTACCGAAGCTGAAATAAAGCTTACCGTCAGGGCCGAACACCATGGCATGTACCCCGTGATCACTTTGCAGGCCGTCGATCGTCTTGAAAAGGACTTCCTTTTTATCGGGCACGTCATCGCCGTCTTCATCGGTAAACATCAGCACATTCGGACTCGCCGATACGATCACCCGGTTGCCCAGCACACAGATCCCTAAGGCAGCATTCACATCTTCTCCCTGGTAATAGACTTTGGTCTTATCGGCTTTCCCGTCGCCGTCCGTATCTTCCAGGATAAGAATCTTGTCGCCCTTTTTCTCGTACGGGATATGGTTGACGTCGTTCCGGTAGTTGTATGCCTCGCAGATCCATACTCTTCCTTTATGGTCGATATCCATGTTGGTGGGGTTGAAGACATCGGGTTCGGAAGCAAAGAGGCCGGCTTCCAGGTCCTTGTCGGGCACATTTATTCCCTCCAGGGTGATCAGCTCTTTCTTTTTTCCTTCCGGAAAGCGGTCAAACCGGTCTTTCCCGCTTTGTTTGCAGGAAACCCCCACGCCCAGAAGCACAACAATAAGCCCAACTCTAAACATAGTATCGCAGGTGATAAGCAGCGCAAATTTACACCTTTCAGGCGATTTTCCGGCATCTCCGGCTACGGAACAGCACAGCAAATTCAATCGGTTATAAACCTTTCCCGGAGACCGGGGGGTGGAACCCGGCAGGACTCCTGGCGGCCAAACCATCGTATCCGGTTTTCTGCCACCCGGTTATAAAGCCCGTCGGCCATGCGCCGGGGCACAAAGCGGAAGATCCGTAACCAGCGCCAGGCCGGAAGATGCCGGAGGAGCTCAAAGGCTGCTTCCGAACGGGTAAGGTACCGGTCTCCATCCAGGTAAACCAGGGTTCCCGCCGTCAGAAGAGAAGGATCCAGCATTTTTTTCGCATAGCTGCCCTGTAAAGAGGCAAAATGAATATTCCCGGCAGGATTTCGTTCTGCTATTTTATGGGCAACGGTATTGCAGAAAACACATTCTCCGTCAAAAAATAAAACCGGCATATTTCCAAAGCTTCAGGTAGCAGATCAGCAGGATCATAATGATCAGCGCTATTCCGAAATACATGAACATGGCTCCGTATTTTTTGCCGTGGATCAGGGTATTCCTGATTTTTCCCATCCCCAGGCTGATCCATACGGCCACAAAAAACAGAACCAGGATCTCTACTTTTAAAAAGCGCCCCGGATCTGCTTCGCGCCACACATCTTCTAAAACCTGCAGCATAGCAAGCCCCAGGTTAACGTAGGCAAGCAAACCGGTTAGTCGCAGCAAAATCCATTGTTTCTGTTCAAATCTCCGGATTTGCGAAGCACCCCGAAACCCTCTCCACGTAGCTAAAAGCATAAAGAGGCCGGTAAGGTAAAGCAGGCCGTCCTGAATGATATTCATTTTATAGGGTATGTCTTTATGAAGTACCCTCAAAATTAGCTCATATTCGCCGGTTTATCTCAAAAAAAAGGTATTTTCTCTGTAATTCCGGCAGAAAAAGCCGGGTTCCTGCCGGGTAAGCAGATGCCTCCATACCCTTCCCCTGTCAGAACGGAAGGCCGTCATCTTCAGAGACCGGCGGAAGCGGCTCTGCCGGACCCTGCGCCTTCCGGCTCAGCATCTGCATGCTGGTGGCCCTGATCTTGGTGGAATAGCGCTCCACCTGGTTGGCATCGGTGTACTTTTCCGTACGGATACGCCCCTCCACATAGAGGCTGTCTCCCTTTTTGACATATTGTTCCACTATGCCGGCCAGGCCGCCCCAGAATTCCACCCGGTGCCATTCGGTATCTTCCACCCGTTCACCGTTCTTATTCTTATACGTTTCCGTTGTAGCCAAACGAATGCCCGCTACCTTGTCGCCGCTGGGAAGGGTTTTCACTTCCGGGTCTGCGCCCAGGTTCCCGATTAACAATACTTTGTTTAACGCTGCCATAATCGCCTGTGTTTAAATGATAAAAAAAATCCTGTTGTGTCGACATTGCAAAATTGAAATGCCGCCGGGAAATAGCCGGTTTATAACCGTTTGTATTCGATTATAAACGACTGTTGTCGCTTATATAACTCATATTTAGCTATTTATATCTTATAATTTTTGATATTTTTTTTACCCGGGAATACTTCCGATCCTGAAAATCCGGCAAGCGAGCGATAAAAAACCGCTTTTCCCCGAACTATCTTTTTTAAAAACGGATTTAGAAAATAATGAGTTGTTCGAAGCGTTCATATCTTTCGGAAGAATTGGCCGTCACGGCTTTACTGGAGGTCAGGAGCCGGTTTGAGACCAATTCATCGGTAACCGTATACTTATGCGAAGATTGCGGGCAGTGGCATCTGACCTCCCGGGGTACCATACACCCTAAACTGACCGCCCTGCTCCAATCGGGTGAAATTACCCGCCGGATAGAGGCCGGTCACTGGGAAAGAAAACTGAGATAAAGTGGAATTTGTAGCAATAGATTTTGAAACCGCCACCGCACACAAAGACAGTGCCTGTGCCGTAGGCGTGGTATGGGTGAAAGACCTGGATATCATAGAAGAGTATTATACCCTGATACAGCCGCCTAACAACGAGTATAATTTTTACAACACCCGCGTTCACGGCATCCGGGCAAAAGATACCGTCAATGCGCCTTCTTTCACTGAAATTTACCCCAGGTTAAAATCGATCCTCCAGGGAAAGAAAATGGTGGCGCATAACGCCGAGTTTGACCGGGATATCCTGTATCACAGCATGTTAAGCGCCGGGCTCAATTATAATGAACTCAACCTGATCAAAAAATGGGACTGTACCGTTAAGATATACCGCCGCAAAGGCCTGCCCAAGGTCAACCTGGCCGCCTGCTCCCGGCTTTATGGCATTGACCTTCACCACCACAATGCCCTGTCAGATGCCCGGGCCTGTGCCAAACTGTACATGATCCATCATAATCCGCTGTTTACCGAGCTGATCCCTCAGAAAGAGGCGCTAAAAGCAGGATGAAACCGATGAATTGCGTATTTTTGAATAAATTTTGACCTATGCTGAAAACAGAAGAGCTGTACATGAAAATCGGCATCAGCCTGGCCGCCTGTGTGATTCTTTTAGGCGTGCGCGAAATCTCCCGCACCATTATCCGGAATCACGCCAGGAAATACGAGCTGGACGAATCCCAGCGCCTCTATGCCAACAAGTTTTTCAATTTCACCCTGGCCACCCTCTTATTTATTATTCTCGGAATTGTGTGGGACATCTCCGTAAAAGGCCTGTCGGTTTATTTTGCTTCAATATTTGCCGTGGTAGGCGTGGCTTTGTTTGCCCAGTGGTCGATCATCAGCAGCATAACCGCTTCGATTATCCTCTTCTTTAATTCGCCTTTTAAGATAGGTTCAAGAATACGGATCATGGACAAAGACGACTCGGTAGAGGGCAAAGTGCACGATATTACTTTTTTTAATATTCATATAGAAACCGACGAGGGACTGATCATTTCATATCCGAATAACCTGGCCCTTCAGCGGCCCATTGTGCTGATGAGCAATGATTCGCGCATTTAACGGATCGCGCCAGGTAGTATTTCCCCTCTAAAAAAACAGCATATGAACCTGCCGGAGACATTTTCCGCCAACCTGAAGGATATCCTGGGTGAAGAGTACGAAGCCTTTGAAAAAGCGCTTCAAACCGAGGCTCCCGTGAGCATCCGGTTAAATCCCCTGAAGAAATTCAACCCGTCTTTTTCCCTGAATGAGCCTGTCCCGTGGACCTCAACGGGGTATTACCTGGAAAGCAGGCCGGTATTTACGCTTGACCCTGCCTTTCATGCCGGGGCCTACTATGTGCAGGAAGCCTCTTCCATGATCCTGGAGCATATCCTGAAAAACCATGCCCCGGCCCGGCAACCGCTGAAGGTGCTGGACCTCTGCGCCGCACCGGGAGGAAAGACCACGCACCTGGCCTCACTTTTGTCGGCAGACGACCTGCTGGTAGCCAACGAGGTGATCAAAAGCCGGGTAGGCATCCTGAAAGAAAACCTGCTAAAATGGGGTTTTCCCAACGTGATCATCGTTAACCAGGATCCCGAAACCTTTGCAGACCTGGAAGGGTTTTTCGATATTGTGCTGGTAGACGCCCCCTGCTCGGGAGAAGGCATGTTTCGTAAAACTCCGGAGGCCGTTAAGGAGTGGTCGGAAGAAAGCGTATCGGCCTGCTCTGCCCGCCAGAAACGTATACTGAGCGCAGCGGCCATGCTGGTGGCTCCTGACGGGCTCCTGATTTACTCCACCTGCACCTACAACAGCACTGAAAACCAGCAAAATGCGCACTGGCTTACGCGTACGCTTGATTTTGAAACGGTAGAAACAGATGTTCCCGCCGGCTGGGGCATTGCCGGGGGAAATCCCGGCCTGCAGTTCTTCCCGCATAAAGTAAAAGGAGAAGGCTTCTATATAGCGGCTTTCCGGAATAAGAGCCGCGACGAACGGTATGTAAAAGGGAAGCCCAACATTCCGCGGCTGCCCCGGAAACAAACCGAAGAGCTGGCCCGCTGGATCCGGCCGGAAATCTTCGGCGCATACGCCTATTACCTGAAGAATGACGGGGGCATTGTGGCCCTGAAGCAGACCCTTCTGAACGAAACGGGAGCCGTGCTCCGGGCATTGCACAAACGCTCTTCGGGCCTGGATCTGGGTCATTTTAAAGGAAATGATTTTATACCTTCCCATGCCCTGGCGCTGTCGGGTTGGGTTTCGGAGGAAATTTTGCGGATCCCGCTTTCTGAAAAAGAAGCCCTGCTTTACCTGAAAAAAGAGAGTACCGGGCCAAACGGGCACCCGAACGGTTGGGCGCTGGTGACCTTCCAGGGCCTGGAACTGGGCTGGATAAAGGTGATCGGAAACCGGGTCAACAATTACCTGCCGGCCGAATGGCGGATCCGGATGAAGCTGGAAGAGTAAAACCCTGGCAAATACGGCCGGAATCGCATTAAAAAATAAGAGAATTGTTTATTCAGATTTCGGATTGTATTTTTGTCCTCTTTACTCTTTTGTATGTCTCAGAAATTCGCATTTACAATCTGCTCCATCAATTACCTGGCCCAGGCCAGAATCCTGGCCGACTCTATCCGGCAGACCAACCCGGATTATGAGTTTGTGATAGGTCTGTGCGATAAGGTGGAAGGAAGCGGGGTGGACAAAAGTAAGCTGGCGGATCTGAACCTGCTGGAAGTGCATACCATCGGCATAGAGGGTTTTGACGAAATGACCGAACGCTATGACATCACCGAGCTCAATACAGCCGTAAAGCCTTTTTATTTCAATTACTTCTTTAACACCCGGCCCGATATCGACCGGATCATTTACTTTGATCCCGATATTGAAATTTTTGACCGCCTGACCGGCATTGAAGAAGGGCTGGATACACACAATATCATTCTTACACCCCATTTTTATACCCCGATATTCGACAACAAAAGCAGAACGGAGCAGCAAATGTTCGTTAACGGGATATATAATTTAGGTTTTCTGGCCGTTAAGAGATCAGGAGAAACCTCCAGGTTCCTGGATTGGTGGATGACAAAGCTGAGAACAGAATGCTATATGGACATTCAGAACGGGATGTTTGTAGACCAGTTGTACTGCAATATGGTTCCGCTTTATTATGAAGGGGTGAAAATAGACAAATACCCGGGATATAACATTTCGTACTGGAACCTGCATGAGCGGACCCTCAGCTCTGAAAACGGCAAATACCTGGCTAACGGCGTTCCCCTGGTATTTTATCACTTCAGCGGCATCAACATCGGTGATCCCGACAATATCTCCAGGTGGCAGAACCGGTTCGACCTGAACAACCGCCCCGACCTCAGGGAGCTTTTCCGGAATTACCGCAGCCGCTTAAAAGCCAACCACAACGATTATTTTAAGACCATCCGCTGCTTTTACCTGAAACCGGTGCCACCGGCGCCCACCAAAAGCATGCTGAAAAAAGTGCTGACGGGAGTTACCTTCAGGATTTACCATTTCTTTGAAAAATTACCTGTGTAAGAAGTTATGAACATCCTGCTGGTTACATTAGTATTCCCCTATCCCATCAATGACGGTGGCAAAAGCGGCACCTTCCGGATGGTAGATTCATTGCGGGAAAATCATTCGGTGACTCTTATTGTTCCGGAGAGCACCGATCTCCACCGGAACGAGCTGAAGAAGCTCTGGCCCGATGTCAATATCAAAACGTTCAGGCAGCTGCCCGGTGCACCGAAAGACGGCGCCATGATGAGCTTCCTGAAAAAAATAACCGGCCGGAAGAGAACGCTTACCCAGGAAGAGGTAATGGAGCAGGAAATGCAGCTCAACAGCTCCAACCTCATCAATTATTATTTTGATGACCTGCTGGATGTTTTCCAGAGCGAGATCCTGCTGGGAATCTTTGACCTGGTACAGATCGACTTCATCGACCTGGCGCCCCTGGTGCATTTTATCCCGAAGGAGATCCCGAAAATCTTTGTGCATCACGAGCTTCGCTATAAGCGGATGGCATTGGAAAAAGCTACGTTACCTGAACAGAAGGCCGCTCACGACTGGAAGATCCAGAATACGAAAATCCTGGAAATCGGGCTCATCAACCGGTTTGATAAAGTGGTTTGCCTGACCGAGACCGATAAGCAGATTTTGCTGGAAGACGGTGTAGCCAAAGAAAAGCTGGAAGTATCGCCGCTACCCATGGTTATGTTTGAGCACGAGATCAACCAGCCCTTTACATCGGAAAACCGCCTGCTTTTTCTCGGCCCGGATCAGCATTATCCTAATCTCGACGGCATAGACTGGTTTCTGAGCAATTGCTGGAGCGAAATTCAGCGGCTGAACCCCGGGGTACGGCTAAGCATTGTAGGCCGCTGGTCGCCCGAGAAAAGAAAATGGTTTGAGGAATACAGCAATATCACCTTTGAAGGCTTTGTACCCGACCTGGAAACCGTCATGAAGGGTTCGGTAATGATTGTTCCGCTCCGGATAGGCAGCGGTATGCGCATGAAGATTCTCGAAGGGGTTTCGTACCATGTGCCGGTAGTCAGCACATCAGTAGGTGCCGAAGGCCTCCCGATGGTTAATGATGTCAACTGCAAAATAGCCGACAGCGCCGAAGATTTCATTGTGGCTACTCACCAGGTGCTCAATAACCCCGAATTGCAGAATACCTTTACCGAGCGCGCCTCCCGCATCCTGAACGAAGACTACTCATCGCCGGAATGCGGCAAAAAAAGGGAAAGCATTTACCGCCGTGCCTTGCTGGGAGCCGCCACCAAGCTGTGAATCCATCCGGATGCCGCATAAAAAAGCCACCTGAAACTTGCCTTCTGCCTCCTCTTTGCTTATCTTTGAAAAGATAACTCGATCCTGCTTTGTTCAAAGACCTTAAATATTTCCTTGCACGACTGGCCTACCTGCGTAGTGCCTGCTCGTTTGTTCCCGATTTCTGTTAAAGCACCTGGTTATCTGCCGTGTGCTGTACACGGTTTCCCGTATATTTTTTTAAAACAAAAGCTGTCAGCCACCGGCCCCGGTCGGGTACAGGCTCACAGCCCAATCCTGATGTATACCTTATGAAAAATGTTCTCGTTATAGGAATGGGCAAGGTAGGCTCCCTGGTGGGAATCTTACTTTCCAAACGTTTTAAAGTCACCGGCCTTGACAAGCGCAAACCTGCCGTTGATCTGCCCTTTGAAGTCATCCCGGGCGATGTCTCCGACCTGGGTTTCCTGGAGAAAACCCTCCCCGGTTTTGATGCGGTAGCCTCTGCCATGCCGTATAACCTCAATCTCAATATTGCAAAAGTGGCCCATAAAAACGGGATCCACTATTTTGACCTTACGGAAGATGTGCCTACCACAACCGCCATTATGGAGCTGTCAAAGACGTCTTCGGCGGTTATGGCACCGCAATGCGGGCTGGCACCGGGGCTGATCGGCATTGTGGGTGCCCACCTGGCCAAAAGATTCACCCGCCTGCGTGACATCGAGCTGCGCGTGGGGGCCCTTCCGCGTTACCCGAACGGCCTGCTGGGCTATTCGTTCACCTGGTCGCCGGCCGGTGTGATCAATGAATACATCAATGACGCCGAAGTGATCCACAACGGCGTCAGGAAGATGGTGCCTTCGCTCGACGGCCTGGAATACATCCAGATAGACGGCAATGAATTTGAAGCCTTCAGCACATCGGGCGGACTGGGTACCATGTGCGACACCTACGCCGGCCAGGTGGATACGCTCAACTACAAAACCATCCGCTATCCGGGCCATGCCAAGCTTATGAAATTCCTCCTTTATGAGCTGATCCTGAAAGAAAAGAGAGAGCTGGTAGAGCAGATCCTGACCGAAGCAAAGCCGCCCGTGCAGGAAGACGTGGTATATGTATACGCCGTGGTGGAAGGCTGGAAAGGCAGCGAGATAGCCCGTGAAGAGTTTTACGAGGCCTATTACCCCATAACGATAGACGGGCAGCACTGGCGGGCCATTTCGTGGACCACGGCAGCTTCTATTGCTGCGGTGATTGAGATGGTGGCCGACGGAAAACTTCCGCAGAAAGGCTTTATCAAACAGGAAGAAATTAATTTTGATGATTTTTTAAATACGGGAACCGGTAAATTTTACCAGCATGAAAAATGAACATTCTACCCTGGAGGTAGTTCTTGAAGGCTTAATGAAACGCTATTCCGAACGGGTTCCGGATGTAAAAAAAATTACCCGGGCCATGATCTCCGGGGGGATCATCGGTGATGCGGCCGAGATTGAAAATGATCACGTGGCCTTTCGTACCATGGGTGTGGAGCACCTGGGTATCCGCTCTTTCGAGAAGATTTTCCTGGCCCTGGGCTACCGGAAAATGGATTATTTTTATTTCGGGGGAAAGAAGCTGGATGCCTACTGGTTTGCGCCCCCTGAACCGCATTTTCCGCGGATTTTTATAAGCGAGCTCCGGGTAAATGACCTGAGCGAAACCGCCCGTGAGATCATCCTTTCGTATACCCGTGAAGTCACTGCCGACCCTGTAGATCAGCTGGATTTAACAGACGGCGAAGCCATTGACCGTTTTCTCCATCAGCCGTTGTGGCGTACCCCGCAGTGGGCCGATTATGCAACCCTGTTAAAAGAAAGTGAGTACGCCGCATGGGTGATCTATAACCGGTATTACCTGAATCACTACACCATCTCTGTGCATAACCTGAAAGACGGATACAATACCATCCCGGAATTCAACGCTTTCCTGGAAAAAACAGGGATCCGGCTCAATGATTCGGGAGGTAAAATCAAAATCAGCCCTGACGGCGGCTTACTGCAGAGCTCTACCGTAGCCGAAATGATCGATGCCCGCTTTGCTGATGGAGATGTGCATACCATTTCGGGCAGCTACGTGGAATTTGCCGAACGGAAAGTGCTGCCGCAATTTGCTCACCTGGAACCCGCCGAAATCAGGCGTGAGCACCGGCGTGACGGGTTTGAGACGGGTAATGCCGATAAGATTTTTGAAAGCACGTTTACGAGCCAGACCGCACGCGTGAAATAGAGGTTGGGGCGTTGCATGCAACGCCCCAACCAACAAATTTACCCTAAAAACGGGTACCTGTAATCTACCGGGGCCACAAAGGTCTCCTTGATCGTCCGGGCATTTACCCAACGCAGCAGGTTCAGCTTTGAGCCGGCCTTATCGTTGGTTCCTGAAGCCCGGGCGCCGCCAAAAGGCTGCTGGCCCACCACAGCACCGGTAGGCTTATCGTTAATATAAAAATTACCGGCTGAATTTTCAAGCAGCTGGGTAGCCTGGTGAACGGCAAAGCGATCACGGGCAAAGACCGCACCGGTCAGCGCATAGGGAGAGGTGCTGTCTACCAGCTTCAGGGTTTCTTCCCATTTGCTCTCGTCGTACACATAAATGCTCAGCACGGGGCCGAAGATCTCTTCCTGCATGGTTTCATACAGCGGATCGGCAGTAACAATCACCGTCGGGTCAATGAAGTACCCTTTTGACTTATCAAACTTACCCCCGGCAATGATCTCCGCATCGGTATGTGCCTGTGCCCGGGTAATGTAGCCCGAAATCTTATCAAAAGCCTTCTCATCAATAACTGCATTCACAAAATTGGAGAAATCTTCGGTTGGCCCTACTTTAACCGTAGCCAGGTCTTCGAGCATGTAGGTTTTCACTTCCTCCCACAGGTTAGACGGAATATACGCTCTTGAAGCGGCCGAGCATTTCTGGCCCTGGTATTCAAAAGCGCCTCTTACCAATCCTACGGCCACGGCTTTGGCATCTGCCGATTTATGGGCTATCACAAAGTCTTTTCCGCCGGTTTCGCCAACAATTCTGGGGTACGAGCGGTACAGGTGGATATTCTCACCAATGGTTTTCCAGATATTCTGGAATACCCCGGTGCTTCCCGTGAAGTGAATACCCGCAAAGTCGGGATGCTTAAAGATGACATCGCCGGCAGTAGGCCCGTCTACATATATGAGGTTGATGACCCCGTCAGGAAGGCCTGCTTCACGGAAGATCTCCATGATCACATGGGCGGCGTAAATCTGGGTATTAGAAGGTTTCCAGACCACTACATTGCCCATCAGTGCAGCAGAAGCCGGGAGGTTTCCGGCGATAGCCGTAAAGTTAAAGGGCGTCAGCGCGAACACAAAGCCTTCCAGCGGACGGTACTCCATTTTATTCCATACACCCGGTGAAGAAACCGGCTGCTCCTGTATGATCTCCTGGTAAAAAGCAGCATTGAAGCGCAGGAAGTCGATCAGCTCACAGGCCGAATCAATTTCTGCCTGGAACGCGTTTTTGGATTGGCCCAGCATGGTGGCCGCATTCATTTTCCAGCGGTAGGGGCCAGCCAGCAGATCAGCGGCTTTCAGGAATACCGCCGCACGGTCGCTCCAGGGCAGGGCTGCCCATGCCCCCCGGGCTGCCAGTGCCGCATCAATGGCCTGCTGCACATGCTCAGCGGTGCCTTCCGAAGCATAGCCCAGTACGTGGGCGTGATCGTGCGGGGGCGACAAGCGGATTTTTTTATCGGTATGTACGGTACGTTCGCCTATATACATAGGTATCTCCACCTGCCGGCTCCTGGCTTCTTTCAGGGCGGCCTCGAGGGCAGCCTTCTCCCGGCTGCCCGGAGCGTAAGCCAATACAGGTTCATTCACAGGACGGGGAATATTGAATATTGCGTTATGCATACATTTTGTTAGTTTATATGTACAAAGTTAGGCACTATTCATTTTTAAGACAATTAAATTAACGGTGTCTGCCGGTTTACCCGGCAAAGAACGTTATTTTTACAGGTAGCAATTGCATTACGGCAGCTCTTAATTCAAAGCTAATTTTTATATCAATGAAAAAAGTAATTTATACCGAAAAAGCACCTGCGGCCATAGGGCCCTACTCCCAGGCCATACTGGCCGGAAACACCCTTTACATCTCCGGGCAGATTGCGCTTGACCTGGCTCCGCTGAATGATATCCCGGCTGAAACCACCAGAATCCTGGAAAATATAGGGCACATCCTGGCCGAAGCCGGCATGGATTATTCCCACATTGTAAAATCCAGCATTTTCCTGAAAAATATGGATGACTTTGCTACCGTGAATGAAGTTTACGGCACTTTTTTCACCGAAAACCCGCCTGCCCGTGAAACCGTACAGGTGGCCAGGTTGCCGCGCGATGTCAACGTGGAGATATCTGTCATTGCCGTAAAATGAGAAAAGCCTCCCGGAATCTTTCCCGGGAGACTTTCTATGAATGATTTAAGGTTAAATAGTGTGACAAAGATAGAACTTAAACAAGAATAAAATTAAAATTTTCAATATTTTTTTTCTTATTTTACCTGAATAAAAAGAAAACCTAAACGTACAAGTATGAACTCCCGACGCTCATTTTTGAAAAGTACCATTACAACTACCTCATTACTAGGAATCGGCGGAATACCCCTTGTTTCGCACGCCCGGGAAGCGGTAGCAGAAAAATATAATTTCAACCTCAGCTATGCCCCGCATTTCGGGATGTTCAGAGAGTCTGCCGGGGAAGACCTCATTGCGCAACTCGACTTTATGGCGGCCAGCGGCTTCCGCTCTTTTGAGGATAACGGCATGATGGACCGAACGCCGGACCTCCAGAAAAAGATCGGGGAGCACCTGGCCAAACGCAATATGGAGATGGGCGTATTTGTTATTGATGCGGGCGACAACTGGAAAACCTCACTTACCACCGGGAAAAAAGAATTTACCGATGCGTTTCTGAAGCGATGCCGGGAAGCGGTAGAGGTAGCCAAAAGGGTGAACGGGAAATACATGACGGTGGTACCGGGATATTTTGCCCGTGAGCTGCCCCCGGGCATACAAACGGGAAACGTGATCGAAGCCTACAAAAGGGCTGCAGAGATCTTTGAACCGCACGGGCTGGTGATGGTCATGGAACCCCTGAGCGATAACCCCGACCTGTTTCTGCGGCACTCTGACCAGGGCTATATGATCTGCAAGGCCGTAGGCAGCCCCGCCTGCAAGATTCTTTTTGATATCTATCACATGCAGAAAAATGAGGGCCGGCTGATCCAGCATATCGACTGGGCCTGGGATGAGATCGCCTATTTCCAGATCGGTGATGAGCCCGGCCGGAAAGAACCCACCACCGGTGAGATCAACTACAAAAATGTTTTTAAGCATGTTTACCAGAAAGGCAAAGCATCGGGGAGGTCGTTCATCTTCGGCATGGAGCACGGAAACTTTGGCAAAGGGATTGAGGGAGAAAAAGCCGTGATCCGCGCCTACCAGGAAGTGGATAAATTTCTGTGAATCCTTAGATTTGCTTTTACATTTTAACCTTAAGTGAAAAAATGAGAATAAGAACAATTGAAGATTATCATGAGGCCTACAAAGACAGCATAGAAGACCCCAAAACATTCTGGGCAGCCATAGCCCAGGAATTCAGATGGAAAAAACCCTGGACCAAAGTACTGGATTGGAGCTTTGACGATTATAATGTAAAATGGTTCCGGAACGGGAAGCTCAATATTACCGAGAACTGCCTGGACCGGCACGCAGAAAATAAACCGAACCACCCGGCCCTGATCTGGGAGCCGAATGACCCGGAAGATGAGCCGGAGATCATCACCTATAAAGTGCTGCTCGACCGGGTATGCCGCTTCGCAAACGTACTGAAAAAACACGGTGTAACGAAAGGTGACCGGGTTTGTATCTATATGCCCATGATCCCGGAGCTGGCTGTGGCGGTGCTGGCCTGTGCACGTATCGGGGCCATTCACTCGGTCATTTTCGGTGGCTTTTCGGCCCAATCTATCTCTGACCGTATCAACGACTCCCAGTGTGAGCTGGTAGTCACCACTGACGGTGCGGTAAGGGGTGCCAAGAACATCCCTATGAAAGAAACTGTAGACGACGCCCTGGTGGCGTGTCCTTCGGTCAAAAAAGTGATTGTAGCCACCCATACCCGTACCCCGGTTTCCATGATCAAGGGAAGAGATTACTGGTGGGAATCAGAGGTGAAGCATGTGGAAGCCGAATGCCCTGCCGAAGAAATGGACTCGGAAGACCCGCTCTTCATCCTGTATACATCGGGCTCTACCGGTAAGCCCAAGGGCGTGGTGCATACCTGCGGCGGCTATATGGTATTCACTTCCTACACTTTTGAAAATGTATTCCAGTACCACCCGGGCGACGTCTTTTTCTGTACGGCCGATGTGGGCTGGATTACGGGCCACTCGTATCTGGTGTACGGCCCCTTGCTATCGGGTGCCATTACCGTCATGTTTGAGGGTATCCCCACCTATCCCGACGCCGGGCGTCTCTGGGATATTGTAGACCGCCATAAAGTAAATATCCTCTATACCGCCCCCACCGCCATACGCTCGCTGATGGGCTTTGGCCTGGAATACCTGGAAGGGAAAGACCTGAGTTCGCTGAAAGTGCTGGGTTCGGTAGGTGAGCCCATCAACGAAGAAGCCTGGCATTGGTACAACGATCACATCGGGAAGGGAAAATGCCCCATTGTAGATACCTGGTGGCAAACCGAAACCGGGGGGATTATGATCTCACCGCTGGCAGGAATTACAAAAACCAAGCCGTCGTATGCCACTCTGCCCCTGCCGGGTGTTCAGCTGGAGCTGGTGGATGAGAACGGCAGCACCATTGAAGGGAACGGGGTGAACGGGAACCTCTGCATCACTTACCCCTGGCCCTCGATCATCCGTACCACCTGGGGAGATCACGAGCGCTGCAAAAGCACGTACTTTTCCACTTACCCGGGAAAATACTTTACCGGCGACGGCTGTATGCGCGACGAAGACGGCTACTACCGGATTACCGGCCGTGTGGACGACGTGCTGAATGTATCGGGACACCGTATCGGTACGGCCGAAGTGGAAAACGCCATCAACAGCCACACCGGAGTGGTAGAATCAGCAGTGGTGGGCTACCCGCACGACGTAAAAGGGCAGGGTGTTCATGCCTTTGTGATCTGTGAGGAACCGCAGGACGAAGATTCAATGATGAAGCGGGACATCCTCATGACCGTTTCCCGGATCATCGGGCCTATTGCCAAACCCGATAAAATCCAGATTGTAAGCGGGCTGCCGAAAACCCGTTCCGGGAAGATCATGCGCCGTATTCTCCGGAAAATAGCCGAGGGAGAATACAATAACCTGGGAGATACCTCTACCCTGCTGGATCCGGGCGTGGTAGATGAGATCGTGAAGGGGGCGAAGGAGCTGTAAAGGGGTATTTTTAACTACATCTGGTTTTTGACCATACTTGATTTTTGATTATGCCTGGTTCTCGTCTTCGCTCGATTCTCGTCTTCGCTCGAATTGACAGGTAGCGTTTGTGGCGTGTCAGTTCGAGCGTAGTCGAGAATCGAGCGAAGACGAGAACCGGGCGTAACTGAGAACCGAACGGCATAACCGGAAACCCGGCGCCTCTTATTTCAGGTACACCACTTCAAAACGTGCCAGCGGCGCCATCCGGGCCTTATTCAGGCTGAGAAACCTGCCGTCTGTAGTGAAGTTATCCGCCTCACCCAGCACTTTAAAGAATTCTCCTTCTACATTTTCACCCATACAGGCCATTTGCGTGGCAGCAATCTTCGAAAAACGGACCCGCCCGGTAGCTTCATTCAGCTCACAGGTGCCGCCAAAGCTGTTACATCCGCTATTCCCCGTTACCCGGTTTTCTTCCTGCCGGATAATCAGGTGAGGCTCCCGGCCCCCTTCCCGAACGGTTACCGGCCGGCCGTACAGCTCTATGAGTTTCCAGTATTTTTCACGGATACCGGTATCCGCCGTTTTTTCGAGCCGGTACCTGCTCCCGTCCACTTCTTTCCCCTTCCGGTTAACTGCTTTCATAAAATTCTCTCCTGCAAATAAATACAATGACTCACCCGGAATAACGATAGTTCCGCCGTCAGGCGCCCAGTTAAATCCTCCTTCTGACCTTTGCCCGTTGCGTATCATTTCATAGGAAAGATCTTGTTTCAATACCAATATTACAGTTTCCGAAACATTACCTTTACCGGGTAGTATACCTTCATACCGCCCTGCCCAGTCGAGAGAATTCATGCTGTTATGCTGATTATACGTATGGCGGGTGCAGGAAATCCCGAAAATTATCAAAGCCGGAAGAAGCAGATTTTTCATTTTATATTATTCTTAATAATGATATATAGCTATTGGACTATACTACCCCGGAAACGTTTAGCCTCAATACAGAATTAATTTCGTATTTTGGCCCCTCAAAAACCTCAGTAAACATAAAAACAGCATAATGGCAGCACCTTCTTCCGCATTTTCAGATACTAAACCCCATTACAACATACTTGACGGATTCCGCGGGGTGGCAGCCCTGACGGTTCTCTGCTTTCACGTATTCGAGGCCTTTGCCACCAGTCATTTAGACCAGAATATTAATCACGGCTACCTGGCGGTGGATTTCTTCTTTATCCTTTCCGGCTTTGTGATGGGTTATGCGTATGATAACAAAAACATGACCACCGTAAACTTTCTGAAACGCAGGATTATACGCCTGCATCCCATGGTGGTATTGGGCGCCCTTATCGGAGCTGCTTTATTTTACCTGCAGGGCTGTGAAGTCTGGGATGTATCGCTGATATCCGTATCCATGCTGATCGTAGCTACCCTGCTGAATATTTTCCTGATTCCGGCCACGCCCGGTTCCGAGATACGGGGAGTGGGTGAAATGTACCCTCTGAACGGGCCCAGCTGGTCGTTGTTTTTTGAATATGCAGGCAATATCCTCTATATCTTTCTTATCCGTAAGCTCTCTACCCGGGCGCTTTCGGTACTGGTTCTGCTTGCAGGTGCCGGACTGGCCGCTTATGCCATGTTCGGGCCTGAAGGCGATTTATGCGTAGGATTCTCCATGACACCTGCGGGCATGCTGGGCGGCTCTTTACGGCTGCTGTTTGCCTTCCCGGCCGGCCTGCTGCTGTCCCGCCTCTTTAAGCCTGCGAAGGTAAAAGGAGTCTTTTGGACAGGTAGCCTGGTCATTGTTATTCTTTCGGCCATTCCCCGGATCGGTGGTACTGAAAACTTCTGGATGAACGGCTTATACGATGCCCTGTGCGTGATCCTGGTTTTTCCCCTGCTGGTTTACTTCGGTGCCTCCGCCAGGATCACGAACGAAGCCACAAACCGGGTATGCAAATTCCTGGGTGACATCTCCTACCCCCTGTACATGGTACATTACCCCTTTATTTACGGGTACTATGCCTGGGTTAAAAATGAAAACCTAACCTTTATGGAATCCCTCCCGGGAGCTGCCGCGCTGGTGGCAGGAAGCATTCTATTGGCCTGGATTTCCTTAAAATTGTACGATGAGCCGGTGCGCAGGTACCTGACGAAAAGACTTTTGAAGGTGAAAAAGTAATTGCCCCACCGGTTTTGATCCGGATTTTTTTCATTCCGGTTCCTGTATGGCAAGATAAATTGCCTCCCTTCTTTTCTTCATTTGTTGAAGGGTCAGGAAAGCAGGTGTACCATATTGGGGATTTTTACTCTCTGCTACAGAAATAATATGATTCAATATGCTAATTTCTTTATCATATTTTTCAGAGGAGTTACTGATTAATGTTTTTAATTTCATTTTTTAAGAAAAAATATATAAATCACTTATTCATGGTCAATGATTAACCCATTCTTAATCATTAAATTCAGTTTCAAAAAACCTTTTCGATGTATTCCATCTGCACTATGTGAAAAACTATATTTCCAATAATTAACCCAATCGTCAAATGTGTTTTTATCATCATCACATGGAACAAAATATACGTCAATATAATTAAAACGCTTTGTAAAATCGGTTATTATAGTCGCAAAATCAGGAATGGTTTTGTCAACAAATACAAGAAAATCTATATCTTTTGGTTCCAATTCATCTGTCACAAAGCTCCCGTTAACCCAAATAGAAATTATATCCTGTTTTAATATCCCAGGAAGGCCTAATAAATATTCTTTAAACTCTTCCAATATTAAAGGCCTTTTATAAAAGCTGTTGTTACCAAAAAAGTCCTCAAAATCTTTAAAGGAAATGAATTGTGTTTTGGTTAGATGTCCTCTTCTATTAAACTTCAAGTTAGTGTATATTACAAGTATTTTAATCTATCCACCAGGAAAATCATGGTAAATATAAGAATTATCCCGGTTGGCTTGCAGATTCCCCTTAAATGTCGTGTTCTTATTCCGGCGAATTTTTATTTTTTGTAGGTTTGGGTTCTAATTCAAACCGGGAACTTGACTTTAACTGCACTATATAAAAAGCTCCGGCCCTTTGTTAAGCCGTACAATACACTGGTGATCCTGACGCTCACCCTTACGGTCATCGGTTCATTTGCCGCCCAGGTAAACGCCTACATCCTTCGTTTCACCGTTGATTCCATCTCGGATTTGATGGTGGCCAAAGAACCGCTGAGTAAAGGATTCTCCCTCCTGACGGTGATCAGCAGTATCCTCCTGGGCAAGGAAGTGGTCAACTCCCTGGTGCAATTCGGGCAAAAATATTACGGTGAAAGGCTGCGGATCCTGATTGCCCGCGATTTCTCCCAGTCTATCGTGGAAAAGATCCTGACGTACCGCCTGGCTTTTTACACTTCTGCAGAAAACGAAAGCGGTAAGCTCCAAACCCGGATTGATACCGGTATCAGCAGCCTTACCCGCCTCGTACAAAATTTCTTTATTGATATCTTTCCGCTGTTTGCCAATGCCATTGTGGCGCTGATTGCCATGTTTTCAGCCAACTTCTGGATCGGGCTGGTCAGCCTCAGCATTGTACCCGTGTACTTCTATATCAGCCAGTACCAGGCCACTAAGCTGAGCGGCTTCCGGCGAAAAATGCGCAATTACCGCGAAACCAAAAACCACAGCATCATCAGCCTCATTGAGTCGATTACCGTGATCAAGTCATTTGTACGCGAGTCTACCGAGGCCGAGAAGCACCGGGTCATCCAGCACGACATGACTAACAACCAGCTGGAGACCCGCAAAACAGCCTTTATCTTTGACAGCGTCAAGAGCCTGATCGAACAGGTAGGCGTGGTGGTCATCATTATCCTAACCGCCTGGTTTGTGCTGGAAGGCAGAATGACCATCGGAGCCATCATGTTCCATGTGATGCTTTTCGGGAATATCTCTGCACCCATCCGGCAGCTCCACCGGATTTACGACGAGGTAAACGATGCGCTGATCTATTCTGAAGGATTCTTCGACATCCTGGAATCGGATCAGGAGATTGAAAACAGCGGAACCTACATTCCTAAAAAGGTAAAAGGCAAAATTGAGCTGAGAAACGTAGATTTTGTGTACCCCAACGGCACCCAGGCCCTCTTTAACGTCAGCATGGTTATCCCGCCCGACGAAACCACCGCCCTGGTGGGGCTCAGCGGTGCAGGGAAGAGCACGGTGGTGAACCTGCTGGATAAATTCTATGAACCCACCCGGGGCAAGATCTTTATAGACGGTGTAGACCTGGCAGATTACGATACCACGGAGCTCCGCAAGAACATCGGGCTGGTGCTGCAGAAAAACCACATTTTTAAAGGTACCATAGCCGAGAACATTCGTTATGGCTTACCCGACGCCTCTGATAATGAAGTGGAAGAAGCGGCTAAAAAAGCATATATACACGACCAGATCATGCTTTTGCCCGAAGGCTACGCATCTGATGCCCGGTCTCTGTCAGGCGGACAGCAGCAAAGGATCGCCATAGCCCGCCTGTTTCTTAAAAACCCGCCCATTATTTTCCTGGATGAGCCTACCGCCAGCCTCGACGCCATTGCTACCGAACAGATCAAAAAAAGCCTTGACGCCATCAAAGCCAACCGCACGGTCATCATCATTTCTCACAGCATTTCCCAGATCATTGATGCCACCAACATAGTGGTTATGGAGCAGGGCCGGGCAGTAGAAAGTGGTGTTCACGAAGAGCTCTTCGACAGAAAGGGAACCTATTATGAGATATTTACGGCCATGGCCAACAGCCTCAACATTGACAAGATCACACGAACACTGGAATCTGACGAGGAATAGGCCGTTTCCGAAGACCAAAAGCAATAATTACCCCTGACCATCAGAAGGAAATCCAATTATTTAAGTTGTTTTTAATGAGTGCAATCACTTTTTAAATTGTATATTTGTCGTTTGAAACACGGAAAACACTTTTTTTAAAGTCTATCCGATTACCAGATTTTTGCTGATTCAGATGAAGTTATATTTCAATACAGGGGAGCTGGAAAAACTTGCCAGATCAAAAGCAAAAGAATACAAAAGCGCCCAACCCTTTCCACACATTGCTATTGATAACTTTATGGATCCGGAACCCCTGGAACAGGTTCTGGCTGAATTCCCCAGTCCGGAGGTGAAAATCTGGAAAGAATACGAAAATTATTTTGAGGGCAAACTGGAAGCCCAGGGAGAAGAGAAAGTTTCCGACTTTACTTCCCGGTTGCTATACCAGTTCAATTCTGCCCCTTTCATCTATTTCCTGGAAACGCTTACCGGCATCAAAAACCTTATGCCTGACCCCTATTTTGTGGGTGGCGGGCTTCACCAGCTGAAACGCGGAGGCAAACTGGGAGTACATGCCGACTTCAACATGCACGGGAAGCTTCCGCATCTTTCCCGGCGTATCAATGCTATACTCTACCTGAATAAAGACTGGAAACCTGAATACAACGGCGACCTGGAACTCTGGGATACCGACATGACCCGCTGCGAAGTAAAAATAGCACCGCTGTTTAACCGCCTCGTCGTTTTTGATGTTACGGATTACAATTACCACGGCATTCCGGAGATCATCAGCTGCCCGGAAGGTATGAGCCGGAAATCCATCGGCCTCTTCTACTTTACGGTAGGCCGGCCCGAAGGAGAAATCATGCCCGGTAAAAAATCCACGCTCTTCCTGGCACGGCCGGGAGAGAAAATTCCGGAAGGAATACAGTTCAACAGGGATAATTATGATGGAGTAAAAGTGAAGAAGAACTTTAACTGGTTAGTAGGCCAGGTGCTGCCTCCGTTCGTAACTAATCTTTTGAAAAAGTAAATGCCAAAAGCCTTAGCAATTTATTTGCCGCAGTACCATCCTGTTCCTGAAAATGACGCCTGGTGGGGGAAAGGATTTACAGAATGGACCAATGTTTCAGCGGCCCGGCCCCTGTTTAAAGGGCATTACCAGCCTCAGCTTCCCACCGATAACGGCTATTATGATTTAAGAGTACCGGAAACCCGCGAGGCCCAGGCGCAAATGGCCCGTGAATACGGTATAGACGGTTTCTGCTATTACCATTACTGGTTTTCAGGAAAAAGACTGCTCCATCAGCCCATTGATGAAGTGCTTGCCTCCGGGAAGCCCGATTTTCCTTTCTGCTACTTCTGGGCCAACGAAAGCTGGTCGCGGCGGTGGGAAGGCAAAGAGCAGGAAAGTGTCAAGCTGATCGAACAGAAATACAGCGATGAAGACCACCGCGCACATGCCGAGTGGCTGGTGAGTTCATTCAAAGACGAAAGATATATCAAGATCAACGGGCGCCCCCTGTTCCTGGTCTACAAGCCTTTTGATCTCCCGGATGCCCCTCGTATGATTGCCATTTTTGAAGAGGTGTGCCGGGAAAACGGGATCCCGAAACCTTATTTTGTGGGGAGCAACTCGCACGACCCGGATAAAAACCCGGCAGATATCGGTTTCGACTGCGCCATTCATTTCCAGACCCGCCATAACCTGTTGTCGGAGTTCTGGATAGACGGCTTCACCCCCAAACGGATGATCCGGAACCTGATGCAGGGCATTCTTAACCCTACGTTGAAAGTATACGATTATAAGCAGTACAAAGAAAGGGCCCGTATCCACAAGATCCGGTACAAAGGTTTCCCCTGCCCCATGGTGGGGTTTGATAACACGGCAAGGAAAGGGAAAAATGCCGTGATCCTGGCCAACCAGAACGTGGAAGACTTTAAAGCATCACTGGTTGATGCCCTGAACGATGTAAAAGATTTCCCGGAAGAAGAGCAGATTGTTTTTGTCAACTCCTGGAACGAGTGGGCCGAGGGCAACCACCTTGAACCCTGCGTAAAATTCGGCCGGGACTTCCTCAAAGCCGTACAGGAGGTTTTTGGCAACAAAAGCTAGCTCTTCCATTTGATATTGCAACCCATGCTCGGAAACTGGATTTCGGAGAGAAGCTGACCCGACAAAAGCGCATTCAGCGCTCCTCTCAGGTCTTTCCCGGTCAGGGGTTTCGGGTTCTCCACCCGCGGCCGCGACTCATCAAGCCGGCCACGATAAGCCAGCTTTAACTCGCTGTCAAACAAATAGAAATCAGGCGTACAGGCAGCATCATAAGCCCGGGCCACCTGCTGCGTTTCATCGTACAGGTACGGAAACGCCATTTCCCAGGTGCCGGCAAATTCCTTCATTTTCCCCGGGGAGTCTTCGGGATACGCCACCACATCGTTCGAGCTGATGGCCACCAACCCGATGCCCTGTGACCGGTAATCGGCGGCCAGGCGGATGATCTCCGGCATTACATGGATCACATAGGGACAATGGTTACAAATAAACATGATGAGCGTACCTTTTGTACCCCGGAGCTCTTCGAGCGAAAGCTCTTTCCCGCTAATGACATCCGGCAGACAGAAGCCAGGCGCCGCTGTCCCTAAGTTCATCATATTGGATGCTGTAAGTGCCATAGTTAAAAAGGGTTTAATGGGGAGGGGTGTTTTCCGGCAAAAGTACCACACGGATAAAGTTTTCACCCTCCAGGTATTTCTGCGCAATCGCCCGCGTACTTTCCACCGTTACTTTTTCCAGGTTTTTATCGGCATACGGGATGGTCCGGATGTCGCCGTCCTTCTGGTATTTATCGGCTAACGCGCTTACCCAGTAATTATTATTTTTCAGGTTGGTCTGGAAATTCAGCTTTTCGTTACTGACATACTTTTCAATGTCTTCGCGGGAGCCCCCGTTTTCCCGGATTTTCCGGATCTCTTCCAGCGTAAGGGCTACCAGCTTCTCCACATTGGCCGGAGCACAGCCGAAACCTACTATCAGCTGGTAGCGGGCCGACGGGAACCGGTTATACCGCATGCTGGCATACGGCGAGTATACCCCGCCTTCTTCCTCGCGCAGCTTCTCGGTCAGCTTGATCTGCAGGATCTCCCCTACTGCCGAAAGCAACAGCTCGTCGGTATCGTTTGCCGCATATTCACCGGACAAGATCAGGGTAACATTGGCCTTGTCTTCGCTTCCCTTTTTCACGGTTTTGGCTATTTTTCCTTCTGCCGGGTACAGGCCCAGGTCTTTATAAGCCGGTTTTTTACCGGTTGACGGCAGACTTCCGAGATAAACGGCCAGCAGGAGTTTCATCTTTTCCACATCAAAGTTTCCTGCAAAAGTGAACTCAAAGCCTGACGCATCGGCGAAACGTTCTTTGAAAATCTCCATAGACCGTTCAGGGTCAAGGGCTGCCCAGCGCGCAGAGGTCATGGGTCGCACACGGGGGTTATGATTGTAAATAACCGACTGAAGCGTGTCGCTGTACACCTTTTCCGGTGTGGGGGTGGCTTCCAGGTTGGCCAGGTAGTCGCGCTGGTTTCCTATGGCTCCGGCAACCACCTCTTTGTCGAGGTGATTGTTCGTAAATTTATTATATAGCAGCTGAAGCGCGGTCTCGAAGTCTTTCACGCTGGCCATGCCCGAGATATTTTCCGAGATATTTCCTATCGTAACATTGACGCGTGCCACCTTGCCTGCCATAAATTTAGTAAGCTGCGGCACGGTCAGGTTCCCGTTTCCGCTGTTTGAAGCTACAAAGGAAGCGTACGTTGCGTTATCGGCTTCTGCATCCGGATACAGCGAGGTGCCTCCCCACCGGCTTCCGCGAAATACGATCTCATCGTTCTTAAAGTCGGTAGGCTTCAGGTTGACCTTCACCCCGTTCTCAAAAATGAGCTCGGTGACACCCACTTCCGGCACCTGTTTTTCCGAACGGATCTTTCCCGGTGCCGGAATTTTCTCTACCAGCGATGCGGCCACAGCCTCATCCACATAGGCGGTAACGGCTGAACCGGTGTTATCCAGCAATTGCTTTAAGCGGTCTGGCCCGGGCAGGGCATCTTTGGCCGCTTCAGGCCCGATCAGGGCCAGTACCCGGTTTTCTTTGGTGATGACCTGCTTTACAAAGGCGTTCACCTCTTCCAGCCCGATGCCGTCGAGGTATTGGTCAACAAAGGCCTTATCGTACGAAATATCGGTCATCACCACGTCATCAAGAAAACATTGCACCAGCTCATCCACATACGAAGCCGACCTCGTCTTATCTCTCTCGGCAAACTGCTTTTCCACACCGGTTTTGTACGACAGTTTTGCTCTTTCAAGCTCACCCCCGGTAAAGCCGAACTGAGCGGCCCGATGATTTTCATCCAGCACAGCGATCAGGGCTTTCTCCACGTCGTTTCCTTTGGCTACGGCTATTGCGTTCAGGGCATCCAGCCCGGCCAGGAAAGAAGAATAACCGCTCATTCCGAACTGGAAAGGCGGATCAGCCTTCTGCTGCAGCTCGCTCAGCCTTCGGCTGATCATGGTATTAAACAGCGAACGAATGATGGCTTCGCGGCGGTTGGCAGCCGTGATCTCCTTCCGTTCGGGCTGCAGGTAGAAGAGCTGCACCATACTGTAAGGTTGTTCCTTGTCGGTGATCACCACGGCATCTGTTCCACCTGACAGCGGCACGGTGTACCGGGTTCTCGGCCGGGGTTTTGCCGGGTTTTTAAACCCGCTGAAAAGCTTTTTGATCATGCCTTCCACCACGGCCGGGTCAAAATCACCTACCGCCACCACAGCCTGCAGGTTAGGCCGGTACCACTCTTCCTTAAATTTCTTAAACTGGTCATACGGCGCATGCAGGATAACATTTTCCAGCCCTATCGGCAAACGTTCGGCATAGCGCGAGCCCCGGAATACCACGGGGTAGAGCTTATCATTGATGCGCTGCCCGGCTCCTTTCCCCAGGCGGGCTTCCTCCATGATCACTCCCCGCTCTTTGTCGATCTCGGCCGGATCCAGGGTAGCGTTACCCGACCAGTCGGCCAGTACGGAAAGGTATTTTTCCAGCTTGCCGAGGGTATCGGTAGGTACAGGCAGCATATATACGGTTTCATCAAACCCGGTATAGGCATTGAGGTCGGCGCCAAACTTGATCCCGCTTTTCTCCAGGAAATTCACCAGCTCATTTTTGGGGAAATTCGTGGTGCCGTTAAAATTCATGTGCTCCATAAAATGGGCAAGTCCGCGTTGCTCTTCCGTTTCAAGGATAGACCCTGCCTTAACCACCAGCCGGAGCTCCGCCCGGTTTTTAGGTTCGGTATTTTTCCGGATGTAATAGGTGAGCCCGTTAGGCAGCTTTCCTGTTCTCACGGCGGGGTCCATGGGTAGCTTATCGGATAAATCAATTTTTTGCGCAAATGTCCACGAGCTTACCAGTGAAATGAGTACCAGGCAGATGATTTGTCGTTTCATGTCTGAAATGTTGGTTGTTTACATGTTCTCCGGACATTTTGTGTAGCACCGGAACCGGCCGTAATTTACAAATAATTCAGAAGAGCAGGCAATAGTAACTAAATTTTTAAGAATATGCCGGTAAAAAGAGCCTGCTCCGTGTCTTCCCTCCTGCCTCTGCCACCCGGTTGACTCACAGCCGGTTTTGTCCGCTTTGCAACAAATATACTTTACCGGCCGGAGCTATTGCTGTACCTTTGCCGTATGAAAGATTATGAAATTCCTGTTCACAATATTCTGAAATACAGCTTCGTCTTTGCCCTCACGGTTTCGCTGATTTCTTTTCTGGGGTCTTTTATGCAGGAAGAGATCTGGTCTTCGGTCATATACCGGGTGATAAGCAATTTCCTGCTTTTTTACAGTTTCAGCCTGCTTAACCTCTGCCTGCTCAAAGGGTTTTACAACAAAAGCCCGCTCCGCGACAGCTACGTATCGATCAACAACAAACAGCATTTTCTCTGCGGCGTTATTTGCACAACCGCTATTTTCTTCGGGTTCCATTTCCTGTATGCTTACCTGGTCGACAAAGGTTTTATATCGGCCGTATTTGTTCGTGAAGAAATGGCCCGGCTGGGCAATTGGATATACCTTTTCTTTTTTATTGCCAGCACGGTCATTTATACCATGACCTATTTCCTGCATAATTTTATTATTCTCCAGGATATGAAGGTAAAGGTAGACCTGGAAAACTCGCACCTGCGTACAGTCAATGCCGAAACCGTCAACCAGCTATTGCGGCAGCAGATCCAGCCGCATTTTCTTTTCAATGCGCTGAATGTACTCAAATCGCTGATCCGGAAATACCCGGATACGGCTGAAGAATACCTGATCAGCCTTTCCGATTTCCTGCGGGCTTCGGTCACCCAGAACAAAAAAGTGCTGGTTCCGCTGGCAGAAGAATTGAAAATCTGCCACGATTACATGGAGATGCAGAAGATCCGCTTCGGGAATGCGCTTCGTTACGAGGTGAATATTACCGATAAAGAGGCCGGTTACCTGCCTGTTTTTTCGCTGCAGCCCCTGCTGGAAAATGCCATCAAGCACAATGAATTAACCGCCGTTTCGCCCCTGCATATACAGATCTCGGATACCGGCGGATGGGTCGAAGTAAAAAATAACCTGCAACCCAAGAGGTCGTTGTCGGAGTCTACCGGGAACGGACTCAGCAATCTTTCCGAACGGTACCGGATTCTTTCGGGAGACACCGTTCAGATCATCGAAAACCGGGAGGAATTTATTGTAAAGATCAAGCTTCTCGATGCCGAAAACCTGCTATCTCCCACCATTGAAACCGTAGAATTATGAAAATCATCATCATTGAAGACGAAAAGCTTACTGCCGAAGACCTGGCAGAAACCATACAGCGCTCAGAACCGGGGGCCGAGATTGTGGCCACGCTGAGTTCGGTAAAAGAGGCTCTGAATTATTTTAACGGGCCGGTAGAAGCCGACCTGATCTTCTCCGACATCCAGCTGGGTGATGGTCTCAGCTTCGAGATCTTCCGGGAAAGAAAATCTGAAATCCCGGTGATTTTCTGCACGGCTTACGATGAATATGCGCTGAATGCCTTCAAAACCAACGGTATTGATTACATCCTGAAGCCGTTTTCTGTCCATACCATCAGAACCGCGCTCGACAAATACAAAAACCTGAAAAAGATGCTGGCTCCCTCTCCTAATAACCTGGAGGCCCTGTTGTACGCACTGGATCAGCGCCCCCGTATCACCTCGGTACTGGTGCATTACAAAGACCAGATCATTCCCGTTTCTGAAAAAGACATTGCGCTGATCTGTATACGCAACGAAACCATCCTGCTCAAAACCTTTGACGAGAAGTCGTATTTTATCACCCGCACGCTGGATGACCTGGAGTCGAGGCTGGGCTCAGGCTTCTTCCGGGCCAACCGCCAATACCTGGTGAACCGCAGCGCCATCCGGTCAATAGAGAACTACGGTGCCCGGAAGCTGGCCCTTATCCTGAGCATTCCGCATGAAGAAACCATCACCGTAAGCAAGGAAAAACATACCCCGCTGATGAACTGGCTGGAAGGAAAATGAAGCTCTCCGGTTCAAAATCAGCACAGCCTGCTGACATAAGGTTGTCACCCGCTGCTGTCATCTTTGTGCCTGTAACCATGAATTTCAAACTCAAAAATGTCCGTTTAAACGAATTTATATTTTTATGGAAAAAAAACTTACCGAACTTTGCCCCCCGAAATACAGTATAAAGCTATACTTAACTGATTAACACTGTTTTTACAGTTCAACAAAACACTCATTGGATGAAATCAAGAATTTTAATTGCGGGGATATTCCTGTTGGTTTCCGCACTCCGGTCTAACGGACAAACAACACTCACCTTACAGGAGGCCATTAAATATTCGCTGGCGAACAGTGAGACCATCAAAAAGGCACGCCTGGATATTGAAAACGGCCTGAACGTGGTCAAGGAGACAAGAGCAAGTGCCAAACCCCAGCTGAGCGCCGTTTCCAGCATTACGCTAAACCCTGTGGTACAGCAATTTGTACTGCCTGCAGAGGCTTTCGGCGGTACACCGGGCGAGTTCATCGCCATCAAGGCAGGACAAACCTGGAACGCCATGACCAACCTCCAGCTCAGCCAGCAGCTGTATAACCAGCAGCTTTTTACGGGCCTGAAAGCCGCACGCAGCAGTGCTGAATTTTATAACCTGATGAAGGATCTCAGCGAAGAGAACGTGGTTCAGCAGGTAGCTACCAATTACTACCAGGTGCTGGTGAACCAGCATAAGCTGGGACTGATTGATGACAACCTGGCGCGCATCAGCAAGCTCCAGGAGGTGCTGCAGGGCCTGTACGAAAACGGGCTCGGCCGGAAAATCGATGTAGACCGGATCAAAGTGAACCGGGTGAATCTCGAAACCCAGAAAGCCCAGCTGTTGAATGCCATTGAGCTTCAGAAAAACGTGCTGAAATATTCAATGGCCATGCCCATGTCAGAGAGCATTGTGCTGCCGGATGAAGACATTCAGAAGCTCGAATCACTGGTAGCTACCCTGAAGGTTGATCCTCAGCTGGACGTTGAGTCGCTTCTGAGCGTTAAGGTGCTGCGCAAGCAGGAACAGCTCCTGGGCCTCAACCGCGATGCCAAAAGAGCCGAGTTCTTCCCTACAGCCTCCATCAGCGGCCAGTACATGCAGAACACCCAAAGCAACCGGTTCAACCTGTATACCGGCAACGCCCTGAACTACAGCACGCTGAATTTCACGTTAAACATTCATATCCCGATTTATGACGGTGGCGCCAAAAGAGCCCGGGTGGATCAGGCCAAAGTGGATATCCTGAAAAACCAGGAGGAGATCAACATGACCTCCAACGCCCTGAAAATGGCCTATGACAATGCCAAAATTCAAATGCAGAACAGCATTGAAGCTATCCAGAACCAGCGGGCCAACCTGGAGCTGGCCAAAGAAGTGTATGACAACATCAACAATAACTTCCGCCTGGGCCTGGTCAACCTGACCGACCTGCTCAATGCAGAATCAGAGCTGACCAGCACACAAAATGCTTACAGCGATGCGCTGCTGCAATTCAAAGTAGCTGAAATTGAATTAATGAAAGCCAGGGGTGAGATCAAAAATCTGGCTATAAACTAAAATAAAAAATAAACAATGAAACGTATTATCATTACTATACTCGTTCTCGCAGGATTCGGAGGGGCCATTGCGTATATCCTGAGCAAAAACAAAAAAGAAAACCAGGCCAAGGTAGACGTGGTGAATGCCGCCGGCGGTGCCGTACTGGTAAAAGTGGGCAACGCAGAAGTGAAGCCTATTGACCTTGACTTCGTGGCCAACGGTAACTTTGTTCCCAACCAGGACCTCGAATTCATGTCTGAAGTGTCAGGCAGGATCACTTCTATCCGTGTAAAAGAAGGCGACCGCGTGGCCAAAGGCCAGGTCATTGCTACAGTAGAAGATAAATATCTTGCGCTTGACCTGCAAAATGCCAATGAGCAGTACCAGAAGCTTCTTACCGATAAAACAAGGCTCGAAAACGCGCTGAAAACAGGGGGAGTTACCCAGGCCCAGGTAGACGAGATCAACCTGGCCGTAAAAAATGCCCGTAACGGCATAGACCAGATCCAGAAGAGAATCGGCGATGTGAGCATCAAAGCACCGATCTCCGGGGTGATCAATAAAAAGTATATTGAGCTGGGCTCTTATGCTTCTCCCGGAACAAAGCTGTTTGATATTGTAGACGTTTCCAGCCTGAAGCTGAACGTAAATGTCAATGAAAAGCAGGTGGTGCAGCTGAAGAAAGGCGACAGGGTAGACATTAAAATCCCGGTTTTCCCTGACAAAACCTTCAGCGGTCAGGTTTCATTTATTTCAGTAAAAGCCGATAATTCACTGAATTTCCCTATTGAAATCAGGCTGAACTCTGCCGGCGCATCAGAAGTAAAATCAGGGATGTACGCATCGGCCAATTTCAATTTTGAAAAAACAGCGCCTATCCTGACCGTTCCCCGTACCGCATTTGTGGGCAGTGTAAGAAACGGCCAGGTATACGTGGTAAACAGCAACAATACGGTTACGCTTACCCATGTGACTCCCGGAAGCATTTTCGGTGACAACGTAGAGATTCTTGACGGACTTTCAGCAGGCCAAACCATCGTCATTTCAGGACAGATCAACCTGCAGGACGGTGCTGCCATTGAAATTCAGAAATAACGGGCTTATCCCCTATCATACAAAATAATAGAATATGAAAATAGCTGATATATCCATAAGAAGGCCGTCTATTGTGATTGTGGTCTTCACAGCGCTTACTTTGTTCGGTATACTGAGCTACTTCAACCTGAATTACGAGCTTCTGCCCAAATTCACCCCCGGAGTAGTATCTATAGCCACCGTATACCCGGGAGCATCGCCCGGTGAGGTGGAAAACACCGTCACCAAAAAGATTGAAGATGCGGTGGCATCGCTTGAAAACATCAAAAAGCTGGACGCTACCTCGTACGAAAGCCTTTCGCTCGTTATTATCGAGCTGCGGCCCGGTGCCAATGTAGACCTGGCCCTGAACGATGCGCAACGAAAGATCAACGCCATGCTGTCGCAGCTGCCGGATGATGCCGAGGCGCCCTCGCTGAACAAGTTTTCTTTTGATGACCTGCCCATCCTTACCCTTTCTGCCACGGCACAGCTGGATGACGCCACTTTCTATGACCTGATCGACAAGCAGATCCAGCCTATTTTATCCCGCGTGCCGGGGGTGGCCCAGGTGAACATCATCGGGGGACAGGAAAGAGAGATACAGGTAAACATCAACGCCTCAAAGCTGGAAGGATACAACCTCTCCATTCTGCAGGTGCAGCAGGCCATCCTGGGTTCTAACCTCGACTTCCCGACCGGTAGCATCAAGTCAGACAACCAGGACATCCTGGTACGTCTATCCGGTAAATACAAAGATGTGGAAGAGCTGCGTAACCTGGTAATCGCCGACGGCCCTACAGGAGCCCAGGTGCGCCTGAAAGATATTGCCGACGTGCAGGATGCCCAGAAAGACGTAGAAAAGATTTCACGGGTGAACCGTAAAAGCGCTATCTCGCTGCAGGTGCTCAAGCAATCGGATGCCAACGCAGTAGAAGTAAGCAAGGCCACCAAGGAAATCCTGACCCGGGTGGAAAAACAATATGAAACAGAAGGGCTGAAAATCGCCGTAGCCAACGATACCTCCGATTATACCCTGAAATCGGCGAATGCCGTGGTGTTTGACCTCTTCCTGGCCATTGTGCTGGTGGCCATCATCATGCTGTTCTTCCTGCACAGCATCCGGAACTCGCTCATCGTAATGGTGGCTATCCCGGTTTCGCTGATCGCCACGTTCATTGGTATGAACCTGATGGGCTTCTCGCTGAACATGATGTCGCTGCTGGGACTCTCCCTGGTGGTGGGTATCCTGGTGGATGACGCCATTGTGGTAATTGAAAACATTTACCGTCACATGGAAATGGGGAAAAACCGGGTAAGGGCCGCCTACGACGGTGCCAAGGAGATCGGGTTTACCGTAATTTCCATCACCCTGGTAATTGTGGTGGTATTCTTACCGATTGCCCTCTCCACAGGTATGGTTTCTGACATTCTCCGCGAGTTCTGCCTCGTGGTGGTAATTTCGGTATTGCTTTCCCTGCTGACATCTTTCACCATTGTGCCGCTGCTGACCTCCCGTTTCGGTAAGCTGGAACAAATCAACGGAAGCAACTTCTTCAGCCGCTTTATTCTTTGGTTTGAAGGACAGCTGAACCGGTTCACCCGCTGGATCACCGGTATCCTGGAATGGTGCTTAAGCCATAAGCTGATCACACTGGTGATTGTAGTGGTGATGTTCTTCTCCTCGTTCCTGCTGGTAGTGGGCGGTTATATTAACGGTGAGTTCTTCCCTAACTCTGACCGGGGCGAGTTTTTTGTTCAGATAGAGCTTCCGAAAGATGCGGCCATTGAACAAACCAACCAGCTGACCCAGCAGGCGGAAGATTACCTGAGTAAAAAGCCGGAGATCATTTCCCTGATCACCTCCGTGGGCCAGTCGAGCGACGGTATGGTGGCTACCCTGGCGCCTGCCTATAAGGCAGAGATCATGGTGAAGCTGGTCGATAAGGAAAAACGGGCCGATGCCACCGAGGTATATGCCGCCAAAACCAAGCAGGAGCTGCAGAAAATACTGGTAGGTGCCAAGATCAAAACCCTGCCGGTAAGCTTTATCGGTACAGCTGACCAGGCCCCTATTGAGCTGGTAGTGGTAGGTTCAGACCGCGACAGCGTCACGGCATATGCCGAGAAGGCGCTGACCGAGCTGAAAAAAATACCGGGTGCGGTAGAAGCCAAGCTTTCGGCTGAAAGCGGTAACCCCGAAATTTCAGTAGAAGTAGACCGCGATAAGATGGCGGCCCTGGGGCTTGACCTTTCTACGGTAGGTGCTACCATGCAAACGGCCTTTAACGGAAATACCAACGGTAAATTCAGGCAGGGACAATACGAATACGATATCAATATCCGGTTTGATGATTTTGACCGTAAGAATGTAGATAACGTAAGCAACACCCTCTTTACCAATAAGCGGGGCGAGCTTATCCGGCTGTCGCAGTTTGCCGCAGTAAAAGAAAGCTCAGGTCCGAGCCAGCTGGAAAGAAGAGACAAGAGTACGGCCATCAAGGTACAGTCACAGGCGGTAGGGGTTCCTGCCTCCGTGGTCGTAGCCGGATGGCAGCCCAAGCTGGATTCCATTCCGAAGCCCAACGGCGTAAGCTACGTATGGAGCGGTGACATGGAGCAGCAGGCAGAAGGGTTCGGTACCCTGGGAGTGGCCCTGATCATGTCTATCCTTCTGGTGTACTTCATCATGGTAGCGCTTTATGACAGTTTTGTGCACCCGTTTGTGGTATTGTTCTCTATACCGCTGGCCCTGATCGGTGCCTTGCTGGCCCTGGCACTGACCAATAACACCCTGAACATATTTACCATACTGGGTATGATCATGCTGATTGGTCTGGTAGCCAAAAACGCCATTATCCTGGTCGACTTTACCAACCAGCTGCGGGCCGAAGGAAAATCCACGCGCGAAGCGCTGGTGCTGGCCAACCACGCCCGTCTTCGTCCTATCCTGATGACCACCATTGCCATGGTATTCGGTATGTTGCCTATCGCCATGGCTTCAGGTAGTGGTTCAGAGTCGAAAAACGGTATGGCGTGGGTGATTATCGGTGGTTTGCTGAGCTCGCTCTTCCTTACCCTGATTGTGGTGCCTGTAATTTACCAGGTGTTTGACAGCCTGCTGAACCGGCTGGGCCTGAACAAGCCCGAATTACCGGTAGACAAGCTGCTCACAGAGCCTTATGAGCACAAAGAGGTAAAAGAGTACTGATGAATATTCGTGGTACGGGATGATAATGAAATCATCTGCAGCTCCACAAGAAAAAAACCGCCTTTTTACAGGCGGTTTTTTTCTTATTTTTGCAATCCAAACTTTCATAACCGTGATCAAAAGACTCTACCAGTCCCAGGGCGTCCAGGGAATTTTTACCTTAGGCTATTTGTATATCGTTATTCTGGGTATCCTGGGCGAAGCCCTTTATTACAGCCAGCTGGGTATCAATATCCTGAATTATTCCGGCATCAGCGATGTGCTGCTCAGCCCTATTTCCAAACTAACGTCCAACTTCTATTTGCTGGGGAGCATCATCTTCATTGTGGTTTCCGTGCTAAGCATCCTGAACAGCACCAATACTCCTGAAAAGAAAGCCAGGCTGAAAAAACGACTGGGTATTCAACCGGGACGTGAAAATAAAGTCCTTGATCTCCTGGTTGTCTTCTTTTTCGTATTTCTTTTCAGCTTTTACGTGGGTCTGGATATCGGTTTTGGGGCAAAAAGAGCCTCTGCTATCCGGCGCGGCAACATCAGCTATACCGATAAGCTGGTTTTTGTATCCAATGACTCCGCATCGGTGAAAATAATGGGCGTTAACAGCTCATATGTATTTTATATCACCCACGACAGCCCGCTGGTAAAAATATCTCCTACCGGTGCCCTGAAATATTTTGAAAGACAGCCCGCCCGGCCCAACTTCAGCAAGCTGTTTAAATGATGCCCATTTTTTCCATCAGGAAGGTAGCACTTTTATTGCGGCAGACGCCTTCGCGAAGCTTGTAATCAAAAACCAGCTCATCGTTGATGATCTCTACCTCGAAGTTCCGGTTTTCCAGCCGGTCCGGGTATTCCTCTGCCAGCCGGCATACGGCCAGGTCATGGGTGGCAATTCCGCCGGTTGCCGTATGCGCTATAATTTTTTTGATGACGCCAATGGTGCCCGACTGCTTATCGTTGGAGTTGGTTCCTCTCAGAATCTCGTCAAGCAGCACCAGGCAGGGTTCTTTCTCCAGCTGATCCATTATAGCCTTCAGCCGCTTTACTTCTGCAAAGAAATAAGATTCACCGCTGCTCAGGGAGTCTGACTGCCGCATAGATACCAGAACAGGAAGGAGGCCCGCCTGCGCCTTTACGGCACAAACCGGAGCACCGGCTCCCGCCAAAACCATGTTCACACCTATAGCACGCAGGAAAGTACTCTTCCCTGACATATTAGACCCCGTAAGAATCATAAAGTTTACCGGTGTAAGGTGAATAGTATTATTTACCCGGGCCTGCTCATTGATCAGCGGGTGTCCCATATCTTCAAAACGGAGCTCCGGGCGGGCATGCAGAACCGGGTAGGCATACCCCGGGTTATTCCAGGCAAAATTAGCATAGCTGCTCAGCGCATCGGTCTCACCCATTACTTCCAGCCAGCGGTGCAGCCGGGCGGCATGTGCCTGTTTCCATTGCAAAAGGGCCCGCAGCGCATGAATGTGATAGGTCAGCGTTCCGTTCAGGACCAGCGCGCCCAGGTCAAAATTAATTCCCTGCAGCTTCAGGAAAAGTCTTGAGAGCCGGGCCAGCTCAGGGCCGGCCTGCCCGCCCAGCTCTTCCTGCAGCTTGACCAGGCCGGCCGACCGGAAAGGCCCGGCTTCAATGGCCGTCAGAATAAGGCCGTAATGCCTGATGATGTCAGCCACATTTTTAAAACCCGCCAGCTCACCCCTGATTTTTGCCAGTTGGGTTCCTGTTAAAACCAGGTTGCCCACAAACGCTGCCAGGATCCACTTCCAGCTCCATATTCCGGTTATATACCCTGCTGTCGCACCTATAAACAGGGCCGGCAACAGGAAACTTAAGGTCGTAGCTGCCCTGCTCACTTCGTTGTCCCGGTTTTCTGACCAGGCCACCAGTTTCTGGTATTCGGCTTCACTGTCAGGCATCATGCGGCCCCTGGCGGTTATATGCTGCCTCCTCTCCGGATCGGCGCTTAGCTCCCGGATGGCCTCCTGCCGTGAAAGCGCTTCTTCAGGCGAAAATGAACGGCTCAGGCTTTCGGCAAGCTTCATTTCACCGACATAGGTGGTAGTACGGTTGAGGTAGTGAAAAAGCGAATCTTTCCCGAAGATATCCAGGTCATAGGTATAGAAATGGGTGCTGTCTATATAGCGGGTCCCGTCATAATTCGCATTTTCTTTCCGCAACAGGAACGCGGCTTCCTCCCGGTTAATGTTCAGCAGGTTGACGCTCAGTCTCCTCTGCCATTGAATGGCCCGGTGCTTTTTCACACACCCCACAAAAAGCCCTGCGGCAAGGAGGGGAAGCAGCGCATATATCCATTGCCCGGAACGTATAGCCCACCAGGCGGTAAAGATAACGGTAAGAGCCAGAAGCACTCTGAACAGGCTGTAGGTATCGTAACGTTTTTTAAGCTGTGCGCTTTCAGACCTGTACCGGTCTGCCATAGAATCATAGTACTGTGTCATTACCTGCGGGGGTTAAAGTCCGTTATTAATCAGAACAAGGTGTCTCCAAAATAAATTTCCGGGTACTGCCCGGATTCTGAAGTTTTTATCTCCGGGCAAATAAACCGGCTTTTTGCTTCATAAAAGCATATTAATTTAGTAGGTTTGGGTTTTTAACCTTAAATGATACCTATTTCTATGAAAATCAAAATGCTAAGTATTCTTGCCCTGACAGCCGTCGGAGCCGTTTTCCTGTCTGCGTGCAGTAAAACTCAGAAAGCAGAAGAGACCCAACCCGACTGGAACATTTCACTGGCCCAATGGTCGCTTCATAACAGTTTCTTCGGTGATGCGCTGAAAGGCAACTGGCAGGAATTTGGCAGATTATTGAAAGAAGCCCCTGATTCCTTATTGCAGGGGCCGTTAAAGCCGATCGACTTCCCTTCTATTGCCAAAGGGTACGGCATTAACATTATTGAGCTGGTAAATACCTTTTACTACGGCAAAGCAAAAGACATGGCCTACTGGGAAGATTTCAAGAAACGCTGTGATGATGCCGGTGTAACCGTGGGCCTGATCATGTGTGATGCCCTGGGAGATCTTGGAAACGCCGACTCTGTTGCCCGTATGCAAACCGTGGAAAACCACTATCCGTGGGTAGACATTGCCGCTTACCTGGGCGCAAAAACCATCCGGGTAAATGCTGCCGGACAAGGTACTGCAGAAGAAGTAGCTGAACATGCAGCAGATGGCCTGAGAAAGCTGGGAGAATACGCAGCTACCAAAGGAATCAACGTAGTAGTGGAAAACCATGGCGGATACAGCTCTGACGGAAGCTGGCTGGCCGGTGTAATGAAAGCCGTAAACAGGGAAAACGTAGGTACACTGCCTGACTTCGGAAACTTCTGTATTGAGCGCGGTCCGGAAGGCTGTGTGAAAGAATACGATCTTTACAAAGGGATTGAAGAGCTGATGCCTTATGCAAAAGGAGTTTCTGCCAAAACCAACGATTTTGATGCAGACGGTAATGAAACTACCAAAGACTATGCAAGAATCATGAAGATTGTTAAAGACAGCGGATTTAAAGGAAACATCGGTATTGAATACGAAGGCCGTAATCTTTCGGAAGATGAAGGGATAAAAGCCACCAAGGCGCTTATCGAGAAAGTAATGGCCGAACTGAAGTAACCCTCCGGCGAAGGTGCCTGAAAAGCACGCAAACCGCTGCAATGTTTTGGAACTCCGGCTTCAGTTGCGTACTGCCTGTATGCTCTTCCGGGACCCCGTCACTTTGCATTTTGCGTTCTTTTCAGGCATTTTTTGTATTGCACTGCACTATTACAGACAAGTACTTTAATAGGCCCTTATACAACCTATCCTTGCCGTTTTGCACAGCTGACATACCTTACATCTGTACGGGTTATTCTTCGGGCAATTCTTCTGAGCCTGTCAGAACTATTCTCCGGTTTCCATATTCGTTCCTGTATACTTTGAACAGAACGCTTATGGAAGAAATGATCAGCGGGCCGAAGATCAGCCCCAGCATACCGAATACATTAAGACCGAACAGCACACCGAAAACCGTGATCAGCGGGTGGACGTCGCCCAGGGTTCTCAGAATGGTGAAGCGCAGGATATTATCAATTCCTCCTACCAGGAAAAAGCAGTAGAGGGTCAGCCAGACGGCATTCGACAGCCCGCCGGTAGCAAAAGAAACAATGCAGATCGGCAGGTAAACCGCCATAGTTCCCAAAACAGGAAATACGGTAGCCACGCCGGTAACAATACCCCAGAGCACGGCATTATGCACCCCGAAGATAGAATAGCCTATCATGGCCACAATGCCCTGGCATATACCGAGAATGGGGATACCAATGGCATTGGTTCTGACCATCAGGTTGATCTCTGACCAGAGCTCCTTCCGGCTTCTGTCGGAGAAAGGGAAAAAGTTTTCAATGGTGGCTTCCATTTTTTTGCCGCTGACCAGCATAAAATACAGCACAAAAAAAGTGACCAGCATATTGATCAGCACTTCTGCCACAGAATTGATCACACCGGGCAGGTATTTGGTCAGGCTTTGCAGAAACTGCACCAAAGCCTCGTCGGAAAGATCAATATGTTCCAGGACAGGCTTATTCCGGATAAACTCTTTCACCTGGTTAAATTTACTGACGATATCCTCGGTATTGCCCAGGAAAGAGGATATCCGCGGGATGAGGTAATCGATCAGCGCCCAGATTGGCAGCACGATAAAGACAATAGAAAAGAAAATAAACAGGATGCTGGTTATGACCCGGTTCCATTTTCTGCCCTCGGTCAGCCTGAAATACCAACCCCGGAAAATAATGTACAGGGTAATGGCCCCTAAAAAACCCGGCAGGTAATACGACAGGTACCTGAAAATAAACAAACAGGCCACAATAATTACAGCGATCAACATGATCTGGTTAATGGCTTGATTGCTGATCTGGCGTTTCTGCATAGTTATTTTCTGAAAGATGATGTAAATTAAGGATATCTGTTTTGTGTTAAAAGCGGGAGCACAAAAAATTATTGCCGCTACTATACAAACGGTTGCTTGATATCTCTGATTTAATTCCGGATATTTGTCTTTATAATTATGACTATAAACGCATTCCGCAATAATGTACCGGTGGCCATGACCTACCTGTACATTAATCTGCCTATCGCCCTGTTTTATTTATTCTGGCTAAGGACCCCCTGGGCGGTAGCGGCTTTTCTTCTTTTTTCGGGATACTCGGTATACCAGGCTTCAACCATAAAGGCCGAGGGATACAGCTTTAATTTTACGGGTTGGGAAATCACCAGGATACTCGTCCTCGGGGGTGTCCTTGTCTTTGTATCGGGTGTATCGGGCATTGGGGGTGATCCTGCTTTTGATATTTCGCACCATCTTCAGAAGGTTTTTGACTTCTCCCGGTCCGGTCTTCCTATCTATTATGGGAGTGCGTCGTCTTATGCCAGTTATTATTATGGCTTTTATATTATTCCCGGCCTGTTGCTGAATGCGATCAATAATATCACCCTCGTGTTCTCCCTGTGGGAATTGTGCGGAATTTACATTGGTCTATCCTGGCTTTACCTGCTGTTGAACCGCAATTTCCTGCATCTTACCCTCCTGTTCCTGGTTTCAGGATTGCTCAGTTTGCTGGTTCCGCTTTTCCGGCTTGAGAATTTTCTATTCAGCCCTTATTTCTATTTCCAGGATACCCGCTGGAACCTCCTGCCCATGTACCTGTCGCTCCGGTGGGTGCCCAACCAGTTTATTTATACGGCTATCCTGACGGGAGTCGTATTGTATCTAAGGCCGCGCGATCTGCTGAATGCGTCTACCCTGCTTATATCAGGCCTGTTCTGGGCGCCTTTTCCTACCCTGATGATCGGTATTATTTACCTGGTCAGGGTTGTGCCCGTTTTTGTCAGGGAAAAGGTCTCATCAATGGGGGTTTTCCTGGTTATCAATGCCTTCCCGACCTTTTTTATTTTTTTCTACCTGACCGCCAACCAAACCAGCAACGCTCTTGAGTTTACCCTGACCGACCCGGCCCGGATCTTTAATTATCTCTGCCTCATCTGTTTCGAGATTCTTATTTTTTATGGGTTAACGGAACCCGTATACAGGCAAAAAAAAGAATTAAAGGTGGTTCTGGGAATCCTCACTCTCCTGCCTTTGATCAAACTCGGCATCGGTAACGACCTGTTTTCCCGGGCCAGCTTGCCCCTGCTGCTGATCCTGTATATTTATTTTATAAAATCGCTCTCCTGTAAAACCGGGAAATGGGCTTACCGGGTAGTGGTTATGGTACTGGTATCGCTGTTGCCGTTGAAATACATCGGCGATAATATCCGGAATTTTTCACTGACCCCGTCTTATACCCCTTCTGCAGAAGTGGATACCTATTATCTCATTAAAAAAGACTATCAAAGCAAAAAGATAGCCGATCAGTACCTGATGGATCAGGATTCATTCTTCTATAAATTCTTATTGGCAAAGAGGCAGGATTAAACGGGTCATATTCTTACCTTTTTCTTCACCGGCAGCTTCTTCAGCGTAATTTCAAAGCGGGGTTTGCACGACAGCCAGATCAGCATTTCTGATTCACGGATGACGTGGCGGATATCTTTAACCTCAATTTCTGAAAAAAGCAGCTGGAACTTATCTGCATGATTACCCTCATTGATGGTTCCGTTCAGAAAATCAGGCAGGTTGTTCATGTAGTCCCCGATGTCAAGGATCACTTTCTTTTCGAGATACCGCAGGATACCGTCGCGAAATCTTTTATCTACCGCATTCAGTACTTTGTGATCGGTATCCAGGTCATAATCGGGGTGGGTAACTACCAGCGTCCGGGTTTCCGTATCGTATACCGGTGTACCTACTATAGTCAGCGCAGCGGGAGTACTCCCCTCAGTCTGTATATCAAAGGCCACTTTTTCACCGTGACCTCTCATTTTAATATCGCTGATCTCCGGAAACGCCAGCCGCCGGCCGGAAGAATAGGCTTTACCTATCACTTTCAGCTGCCGGTTGATCTCATCCAGGGGCACAGTAGCCAGGATCTCCAGGGTATTGGAGTCTTCCTGCATGTGCATTAAGGGCCTGAATTCGGGCAAAGGCTTATACCGGGAAAATTGCGTGGAGTCACGGTGCACCTGTGCCCGTGCATCTACGGCCAGGTTAAATACCAGTCCGTCAGCATTTCCCCGGATGTCGCCCCACAGGCTGTCGGGCTCTATCCTGAACCAAAGTGTGGCAGAATCCGAGCGGTAAACCGGCAGCGGCTTCTGCAGGTTCATCCAGGTACGGGTGATGCCCTTTTTTAAGTCTACTTTTTCCCGGAGCGCATCGTCGAGCGCACGGGTGAGGTCGCCCAGCTCGTTCCGCAACAGGTAATCGGCAATAAATTTTATCCCGATTTTAACCCGTCCGGTTTCCAGCCGGGGTCTTTTTTTCCATTCATAGCCGATCAAAACGGTACGGGTAGAGACTTCCCAGTTGGGGCTTACATCGGGCTTTATATTGAGGTAAAGGTTCAACGCCCCGGTAATTCTGCGGTATATTTTCCTGCCCGACTTTTTTTCCCGGTCTTCAATAATTTCAACTTCCAGGGGGAAAAGCACATTCACCGAATCTCCGGTCATAAGCAGCTCTATTCTTCCGGGCTTCGATACGGTCAGCAAAAGGCTGTCGTTTTTAAAAGGAATAAACGTATCGGCAATCACGCGGTCAAATTTCCGGTTCAGCCAGTCTTCAAGCTCTTCTACAGGGTAGAAAACAGGAAACCACAGCCGTTGCGGCCGGGCAGTCATATCTGCCGCTCCCGTCTTTATTTCCCGGGCATCCCGCTCATGGGAATTACAACCCGTCAAAACGGCTGAGATAAGTATAATACCGAAAAATAGTCTCATTCTTCTTTAAAAACACAAAGAAGGTGTCTAAAAAGGAGCGGTCGCCGCTTTTCAGACACCTCATCATTAAGCCTTTTCAGACTGCCTCTCTCCGTAAAATACGGGTGTAAAGAGGTGCCCCGCGCTTATCCTATCTTATCCAGAATAGCATTCAGTGTGGCGCTCGGGCGCATTGCCGCCGAAGCCCTGGCAAAATCAGGCTTGTAATACCCGCCGATATCCTGCGGCTTACCCTGAGCAGCAATCAGCTCTTCGTTGATTTTGGCTTCCTGCGCGCTCATCTCTTCTGCCACCGGGGTAAAGAGGGCTTTCAGCTCTGCATCCTTGTCCTGCGCTGCCAGCGCCTGTGCCCAATACAGCGCCAGGTAAAAATGGCTGCCGCGGTTATCGATCTGCCCTACCTTACGGGCGGGTGATTTGTCATTTTCAAGAAACTTACCGGTAGCTTCATCCAGTGTATCGGCCAGCACCTGGGCCCGCGAATTCCCGTTTACCTGCGCAAAATGCTCCAGCGATACCGCCAGGGCCAGGAATTCGCCCAGCGAATCCCAACGCAGGTAACCTTCTTCCTGGAATTGCTGAACATGTTTCGGAGCCGATCCGCCCGCCCCGGTTTCGAACAATCCGCCACCGTTCATCAGCGGAACAACAGACAGCATCTTGGCCGATGTACCTACTTCCAGGATAGGGAAAAGGTCGGTATTATAATCCCGGAGCACGTTACCGGTTACCGATATCGTGTCGAGTCCTTTTACAATCCGCTCCAACGAGTACTGCGTTGCTTCAGCCGGGCTCATAATATAGATTTCCAGCCCGCTGGTATCGTAATTTTTCAGGTATTTTTCTACTTTGGCGATAAGATTGGCGTCATGTGCCCGGTTTTTATCCAGCCAGAATACCGCCGGGGTACCGGTGGCTTTTGCCCGGTTAACGGCCAGCTTCACCCAGTCCTGCACGGGGGCGTCCTTGGTCTGGCACATCCTGAAGATATCGCCCGCCTCTACCGGCTGCTCCATCAGCACGTTGCCTTCATCATCGGTCACCTGCACCTTTCCGGCAGCAGCTGCCTGGAAGGTCTTATCGTGCGAGCCGTATTCTTCAGCCGCCTGGGCCATCAGACCCACGTTTGATACAGACCCCATGGTAACCGGATCCAGCGCGCCGTTTTTCTTACAGAAATCAATCACCGTCTGGTATACCCCTGAATACGAACGATCGGGGATCACAAACTTGGTATCTTTCGGCTTGCCGTCAGGCCCCCACATCTGTCCTGACGTACGGATAGCCGCCGGCATAGAGGCATCAATGATCACATCGCTCGGCACATGGAGGTTGGTAATTCCCTTATCGGAATTCACCATGGCCAACGGCGGGTTTTTGGCGTATACCGCCCGGATATCGGCTTCGATGGCCGCTTTCTGCTCGGCCGGAAGCGACTCGATTTTCTTTTCAAGATCGCCCAGTCCGTTATTCGGGTTGATATTCAGCTCATCAAACAGGGCGGCGTATTTATCGTACACTTCTTTAAAGTATTCGTATACCACACCTCCGAAAAGAATAGGGTCAGACACCTTCATCATGGTAGCTTTCAGGTGCACCGAGAACAATACATCTTCTGCTTTGGCATCCCGGATCTCCTGGGCGTAGAAGTTTTTCAGTTTGGAAAGGCTCATCACCGATGAGTCAATGGTTTCACCTTCCAGCAGGGGGCTGCCTTCTTTCAGCACTTTGGTACTGCCGTCGTTGCCGGTGAAGGTAATCCTGAAATGGGTGGGTTTGCTGACCACTACCGACTTCTCACTTCCGTAAAAGTCGCCTTCAGCCATAGACGATACGTGCGATTTGGAAGAAGCTGACCACGCGCCCATGGAGTGCGGGTGCTTCCGGGCATATTCTTTTACCGCTTTGGGCGCCCGCCTGTCGGAGTTGCCCTCTCTCAGCACCGGATTCACCGCCGAGCCCTTGATCTTGTCGTATTTTGCCTTGATGTAGGTTTCTTCGGCATCTTTGGGTTCTTCAGGGTAATCGGGAATGGCGTACCCTTTTGACTGAAGCTCTTTCACCGCAGCTACCAGCTGCGGAACAGATGCGGAAATATTGGGAAGCTTTATAATGTTTGCTTCCGGTTCTACGGCCAGTTTCCCCAGGTAAGCGAGGTCATCTGAAATTTTCTGATCTCCGGTTAAAAACTCCGCGAAATTAGCCAGGATACGTCCCGAAAGCGAGATATCGCGGGTTTCTATGGTCACACCTGCCGGCCGGGTAAATGCTTCTACTATAGGCAAAAAAGAATAGGTAGCCAAAGCGGGAGCTTCATCAGTAATGGTATAAATGATCTTTGACATTATAATAAGTTAATTTGAATCCGATGCGCACAAAGGTAAACATTCTCACCGAAAAGCATGTAAAACACTTTTCTAAATAAAGGTTACTTTACCTAAATTTGATAAAAAAAGCTGAATTTCTTACCTGTCAGGCGATTTCGTCTTAATTTTGAGAAACAGATACAAACTCATGCTTTTACGATCTCTTCTCACTTTACTTTTCGGGTGGATTTCCTTCCTGGGCTTCGGCCAGGCCGACCTGCTGAAATTCAGGGAGGAGTACCGGGCAAAAACACGGGAAGAGTTTCCCCACAGCGAACAGGCTTTTTTTGAACCGTCTGAAAAGTTCAATATTCAGGCGCACTATCGCCTGCTGAAGAAAGGAAAGGTAATTGCAGTACCCACTTCCGGCAGTAAAATCAAAAATTACCGCGAATATGCCCGGGTTAAATTCCGGGTTGACGGCAGGAAATACACGCTGATGATCTACCAGCCCGTACCCGTATCGCCGCTTTACAGGAACCTCCTCTTCCTGCCGCTCAAAGACCTGACGGCCCCGGAAGAAACCTACGGTGGCGGGCGCTATATGGATCTCAGCACGGCAGATTTTCAAAACGGGAAAGTAAGGATCGATTTTAACAGGCTTTACAATCCCTATTGTGCCTTTTCCGATGGCTGGAACTGCCCCGTTCCACCCCCGAAAAATCATTTAAAACTACGTATAGAAGCCGGCGAAAAGCTGCCGCTCAAAACCGAATATGATCGCCATTGACGAAAACGTATCGCTGAAACCGTACAATACCTTCGGCCTGGAGGTAACCGCGCGCTATTTTACCGAAATCAAAGAAACGGGGCAGCTTATTTCTCTCCTGCAGGACCCTGCCTGGACCTCCGTAAAAAAGCTTTTCCTGGGTAGCGGCAGCAACATCCTTTTGCTGAACGATTTTGACGGCCTGGTCATCAAAATTTCCATAAAGGGTATAACACAGACAGAAGAAACCGGCGGGTACGTTATTCTCCGGGCCGGTGCCGGTGAGATCTGGCATGAATTTGTGCTCTACTGCATTGAACGCAACCTGGGCGGGGTAGAAAACATGTCGCTTATCCCCGGTACGGTAGGCGCTGCCCCCATGCAGAATATCGGTGCCTACGGGGCAGAAATAAAGGATACGTTTCACTGCCTGGAGGCTCTGAACCTGGAGACCCTGCAAACAGAAGTTTTTGATCGTGAAAGATGTGCTTTCGGCTATCGGGAGAGCTTTTTCAAGCACGAAGGCAAAAACCGGTATGTTATTCTGAACGTCAGCTTCAGGCTCTCCAAACAGCCGGTCATTAACGCATCGTACGGGGCTATCCGGCAAATCCTGGCCGAAATGGGGGTAGATTCTCCTACTATCCGTGACGTCAGCAATGCTGTTATCCGTATCCGGAGAAGCAAGCTTCCTGATCCGGCAGAGATCGGCAACTCTGGCAGCTTCTTTAAAAACCCGGAAATACCTAAGGAGGAATACCTTAAAATAAGAGAGGAATATCCCGCTATGCCGGGTTATGAAGTAAGTGAAGACCGGGTAAAAGTACCGGCGGGCTGGCTTATTGAGCAGGCCGGCTGGAAAGGCAAACGCTTCGGTGAAGTAGGCGTGCACGATCAGCAGGCCCTGGTGCTCGTCAACTTCGGTAAAGGCAGCGGAGCTGAAATTTCAGACCTGGCCACCCGGATACAGGCTTCTGTTGCCGAAAAATTTGGCATTACCATTTCACCCGAAGTCAATTTTATTTTTTAACTTTACCCTAAAAGACCGGACATGAACCTTATACACGGATTATCAGACATCATACTGGCAGTGGCAGGTATTTATGTTTTCTTCAGATACATTAACCCGCTGGAGCTCTCCTCCACTATTTTGTGGGAGTCTTTCATCCTGTCGGTAGTGGTAGCTGCCGGGTTCGGTGCCCTCGGCTTTTTCGGGTTTGAGAAAGCCATCCCGGTCTCCCGGTTCTTCCAGACTTTAGCCACGATAAACGGGGCCATAGGCCTGGTGGCGGCCACGGCGGCGCTGGTTTCGGGCAGCGATTTTTCGCGGGGAACCGGCTATGCCATCATTGCCGCAGGATTTGTCTTTTTTACGCTTTACGAAGTTTTTGATATCCGGCCGGTATTCTTCTGGGTTCCCATCATTTGCATGACCGTCGTGCTTTTCCTGGGGCTATTTGCCCTCATCAAAGGCAATTTCCGGGTAGGTTTGTGGGTCATTGCCGGGGTAACTTTCTTTGCCCTGGGCAGCTTCCGTGAAGACCTCTTTGGCACCCATGAATTCAGCATCAGCCTGTACCACCTGCTTATGGCCGCCGGCGTGCTCAGCATAGGCATGGCCAACTCAGGAGCGGTACCGGCAAGGAAGTAAGCTGAAGAACCGGCAGAAAAACAGGAATTTTTATACCATCTGATACGATGAATTTACAACCTATACTTGAAGATGACCTGGTTTTACTCCGGCCACTGCATGAAAACGACTTTGAAGCCCTTTATGAAATAGCTTCTGACAAAACCATCTGGGAACAGCACCCCGCAAAAGAAAGAAGCGAACGGGAAGGTTTCACGCGTTATTTTAAGGAGGCTATGGCAACCGGCAGGGCCCTGGCCATTATTGACAAGAATACCCATAAAATTATCGGCACCAGCCGGTACAACCCCAGCACCGAATCGGAAAAAGCCGTAGAAATTGGCTGGACCTTCCTGGCGAAAAGCTATTGGGGAGGAAAATACAACACCGCCGTGAAAACCCTGATGATCCGGTATGCCTTTCAGTATTTTGATACGATCCTCTTCTATGTGGATGAGAACAATTTCCGCTCCCAAAAAGCGGTGGAGAAAATTGGGGGAAAACGGATTACGGAAATAAACGGCGTGCCGATAGCACCGCGCAACACTTCCGTGTTCTACGCCATTTACAGGCCGGAGGAAGGCCAGTAACAGGCCCCGGCCAACCGGGCCCGAAAAGTTTCAGGCCCGTATCCTCTTGTCAATCGGAATTAATTTTTACCTTTGCACCGTAAATCTCAAAAAGGGGTGCCTGAATACTGCGGGCTGAGATCATACCCATTGAACCTGATGCGGATAATACCGATGAAGGGATTTGAGGAGCCAATTCCGGCTCTCATTTATTCAATAGGGAACATCTTTTTACAAGCACCGGAACCTGCGGCCGACGTTCCGGATGTAGTAAAAAAGTATTGTTCCAGACAAAAGTAAAACGAATACAGGCGTATGCCCGAAGATTGTGTTTTGCTCCTTTAACTTCTTCGTAATGATTTAAAAATTGTTATGAAAAAGAATTTTTTTCTTCCGATTCTGCTGATTCTGCTCGCTGTACTGCCTTCTGCAGGACAGCAACTCGACACGCTGCAACACCTGAACGAAGTGGTGGTAAAAGCTACCCGCGCCAATGAAAAAACCGGTATGGTGTACAGCAATGTGTCGCAATCTGCCATCAAAAAACAAAACCTGGGCCAGGACCTGCCCTTCCTGCTGAACCAGCTGCCTTCTGTGGTGGTGACTTCTGACGCCGGCACCGGTGTGGGCTATACGGGGATCCGTATCCGGGGTACCGACCCTACCCGTATAAACGTTACCCTGAACGGCATTCCTTATAACGACTCCGAGTCGCAGGGTGTTTTCTGGGTAAACATGCCCGATTTCGCCTCCTCGGTGCAGAGCATACAGGTGCAGCGGGGCGTGGGTACTTCAACCAACGGGGCCGGAGCCTTCGGGGCTTCTGTCAACGTGAATACCCTTCAGCTCAGCCGCGACCCTTTTGCCGAGGTAAACGTTTCCGGCGGATCATTCAATACGCTAAAAACCAATTTTATAGCTTCATCAGGGCTATTGAATGACAAATTTGTCTTTGATGCCCGGCTATCGAAGATAGGCTCTGACGGGTTTGTAGACCGGGCCTCCTCTGATCTGCGGTCGTACTACCTCTCCGGCGGGTATTACTTCAAAAACAACTTTATCCGTCTGAATCATTTCTCCGGCAAAGAAATCACCTACCAGTCGTGGAACGGTATTCCGCAGGCGCTGGCTGACGGTGACAGGGCCGGGCTGGATGCCTATATCGAAAGAAACTGGTACAGCCAGGAACACAAGCAGGAACTGCTGGCCAGGGGGCGCAAATTCAACTACTACAACTACGAAAACGAGGTAGATAATTACGTCCAGTCGCACTGGCAGCTCATTTCCTCCTTCCAGCTGGGCCAGTACTGGCGTCTTAACCCTACCCTCTTTTATACCAAAGGCGACGGGTACTATGAGCAGTACAAAGACGGCGAAGACCTCGAAGAATACGGGCTTTCGTACATCACCATTGGCGGAGAGACCATTACGGAAACCGACCTGATCCGGCGGAAATACCTGGATAATGCTTTCTATGGCGGTGTGTGGTCGCTGGACTACGAAGGAAGCGGCAAGCTTACCGGTAGCCTCGGCGGCGGGTTCAATCAGTACGACGGCAGCCACTTCGGGGAGGTGATCTGGGCCCAATATTTCTCTGACGGTAAGATCAACCACCGGTACTACAATAACAACAGCACCAAAACCGATTTCAACCTCTACGGGAAACTGTACTATGCCCTGGCGCAAAGCTGGAATGCCTACCTCGACCTGCAATACCGCCGGGTAGGCTTTGATATGCTGGGAACCGGCGATGTGCTGCAGCAATTGAACTTTAACAATACCTGGAGCTTCTTCAATCCCAAGATAGGGCTTACTTACCGCTTACCCGGTAGCGCATCGGCCTATCTCTCCTATGCTAAAGGCACCAAGGAGCCCAACCGTACCGACTTCGTGGATACGGCCTCTAACGTGCCCCGCCCGGAGAAGTTGCATGATTTTGAGGCCGGGTACAAGGTAAGCCGGAAAAGCTGGGCGGCCGAAGCCAACCTCTATTTCATGAATTACAAAGACCAGCTGGTACTTACCGGGCAGATCAACCAGGTGGGCGAAGCCATCCGCATGAACGTTCCGGAAAGCTACCGGGCCGGTATTGAGCTGCAATGGGGTGGAAAAATCACCGAAAAGCTGGCTTTGGCAGCCAATGTGGCCTTAAGCCGGAACAAGATCAAAGCGTTTACCTATACCGTGCCTGCCTCAGACGGCACACCCGACGAGGTGACTCCATACAAAGATACCGACATTTCATTTTCGCCGAACGTGATCACCGGGGGAAGCCTCACTTATACCCTGGCCAAAGGCCTCAATGTGGCTCTATTGCCCAAATACGTAGGCAAGCAATACCTGGATAACACGTCATCGGAAGATAAAAAACTGGATGGTTATTTTGTATCGGATCTGAACGTTTCGTATACTCCGAAAGCCGAAAAGCTGAAAGATCTGAATTTTACGTTGCTGGTTAACAACATTTTCAATAAAGAATACGAATCAAACGGCTATACCTACAGCTATATCTACGGCGGGAAGGTCACCGAGAATTTTGTATTTCCGCAGGCCGGAATTAATTTTCTGGCGGGCATGAGGGTGAGGTTCTAAGAGTTTGAAACCCCGGGCAATTAACCCGGGGTTTTTAATAACCTGTTTTGGAAATTTGAAATTCCGCTAACAAGGAGCGAAAGAACGCGGCTCTCCGTAAGCTGCACGTTTGGGTCTCGTATTTTGTATATCTCGAAGACAAGAGAAAAAATTGAATTGATTGAATAACAACGAAATAAGAAATTTTGCAGATTGAAAAACTTCGTATATTTGGGCGTTAGCTGTCATTTTACAAAACAGCCGTCTAAACCAGAAAATTAAATTATGAAAAACATTTACTGCATTTTATGGACAGGAATTTTATGGCTAACAAGCTGTTCCAACGCTTCACAACCTAACGACCCTATTCCTCAACACGAAACTTTTACTATTACGTCTAACCAGGTTGGAGAAGATAGAATTATCAACGTCTGGACACCAGAAAACTATACAACAAGCTCCGACTCTTTGCCTGTAATGTATATGGCAGACGGTGGAATAAAAGAAGATTTTCCTCATATTGCGAACACTTTGGCAAAACTTATCAGGGAGAAAAAAATCAAACCGCTAATTCTTGTTGGTATTGAAAACACCCAAAGAAGAAGAGATTTGACAGGATTTACCGAAGTTGAAAAAGACAAAGAAATTGCACCTGTTGTTGGGGGTTCGGAAAAATTCAGAGCGTTTATTAACGATGAACTTTTTCCCGAAATCAACAAACGATACAGAACAACCAACGAAAAAAGCATTATCGGAGAATCAGCATCGGGACTCTTTGTCATGGAGACTTTTTTCCTTACACCCGAAATGTTCGACAATTACATTGCTTTTGATCCTTCGCTGTGGTGGAACAACCATTATTTGGTAAGAACAGCAAAAGAACATTTAGCCAAATTTCCGGCAAACGAAAAACGACTTTGGTTTGCAGGCTCAAATGCAGAAGATATTTTTCCATACACAAAGGAATTAGCAAACACTTTCAAAACTGAAAACTCTGCAAATCTAAAATGGAATTATTCAGACGAGCCGAAAGAAAAACACAACACCATTTTCAGGGTAACGAAAGAAAAGGCGATAATCTGGACATTGAACGAAGCGAAATAAAAATAGTTGCGAACACTGCGTTTGCCATGCTCCTGAATTTTGAGCAATTGCAAATTCAGCCAATTCCATATATTTGTACAATGCAATAAAAACTCTATGTCAAAAAGATTAGCTATTATTTCGCTGATAACCCTCATCAGCTCTGCCCTTACTGCCCAGGTCACCCCCAAATGGGCCCGCTATCCGTCTGTCTCTCCTGACGGAAGCACGATCGTCTTTACCTATAAAGGAGACCTCTACCGCGTTCCTTCCTCCGGTGGACAGGCCATCCAGCTGACCTTCCATGAGGCCCACGATTACCAGCCGGTATGGAGCCCGGACGGGAAGCAGATTGCCTTTGCTTCGGACCGCTACGGTAATTTTGACGTTTTCATCATGAATGCCCGGGGAGGCGACGCCCGGCGGCTCACGTATCACTCCGGCGACGAGACGCCCTTTTCTTTCACACCTGACGGGAAGTCTGTTGTATTTGGCGGGGTAAGACAAGACCTGGCCAGCCATCGCCAGTACCCCACCGCTTCGCAGCCCGAGCTCTATTCGGTACCGGCGCAGGGTGGAAGAGTAGACCAGGTTCTCTCGGTTCCGGCAGAATACGTTCAGTACAGCAAAGACGGAAAAACCCTGGTTTATCACGATAAAAAAGGGGGGGAGAACGAATGGCGCAAACACCATACGTCAGCCATTGCCCGGGATATCTGGACGTACGATACAAAAACGGGCAGGCATACCAGGATCACCTCGTACTACGGCGAAAACCGCCAGCCGGTTTTCACCAACGGCGACAAGGATATTTATTACCTGAGCGAAGAGAGCGGCACTTTCAACATTCATAAGCTATCGCTGGCCAATCCTGCTCAAAAAACACAGATCACGCGCCTGAAGACCTTCCCGGTGCGTTTCCTGAGCTCTTCTAACGACGGGCTGCTGGCATTTTCTTACGACGGCGAGCTTTACACCGTGCGGGAGGGACAGCAACCCAAAAAGGTAGAAATCACGCTGTATACCCAGAAAATTTCAAACAACGACGGCTTTTCTCCCGTTACTGCCGGCGTAAGCGACTTCTCGGTATCTCCTGACGGCAAAGAGGTGGCTTTTATTGCCCGCGGTGAAATTTTTGTATCTACTACCGACGGCAAAATCACGAAAAGAATTACCAATACACCGGAACAGGAGCGCTTCCTGGAATTTGCCCCTGACGGCAAGTCTATCGTATACGCCAGCGAAAGAGACGGCCGCTGGCAGATATTCCAGGCCAAAAAGACCCGTAAGGAAGAACCTTTGTTCTATGCCTCTACCCTGATCGAAGAATCTCCGCTGGTAAGCAACGGAAACGACAATTACCTGCCTAAGTTCTCTCCTGACGGCAAGAAGCTGGCTTTCGTGGAGAACAGGAGAACCCTGAAGGTATTGGATATCGCTTCGGGCAAAACCATTACCCTGATGACGCCGGCGCAATTGTTCCACATGCGCGACGGCGACCAGTATTTTGAGTGGAGCCCCGACAGCAAATGGCTGCTGGCATCTTACCACCCTACCATGGCCAACGGGGAAGTGGTTCTGCTTGATGCGGAAGGGAAAAAACCCATGACCAACCTTACCCAAAGCGGCTACAACGACTACTCGCCCAAATGGGTGAATGGCGGGAAGCAGATCCTGTGGTTCAGTGACCGCCACGGCATGAGAGACCACGCCAACAGCGGCAGCTCGCAGGGTGACGTTTACACCTTGTTCCTGACCCGGGAGGGCTGGGATAAATTTAACCTTTCCAAAGACGATTACAACGTTTTGAAAGAGTTGGAAAAAGCAAAAGAAGGTGACAAAGCCAAAAAAGATACCACGAAAACCAAAGAGGTTGCGCCCCTGGTAATTGACTGGGACGGGCTGAACGAGCGGAAAGCCAGGCTGACGATCCATTCCTCTTCTTTAGGTGATGCGGTCTTGTCAAAAGACGGTGAAAAGCTCTATTACCTGGCCCGGTTTGAGAAAAACAGCAACCTGTGGAGCACCGACCTGCGTACAAAAGAAACCAAAATGGAGATAGCGCTTGATGGAATGGGCGGCAGCCTTGTATGGGATAAAGACCAGAAAACCCTCTACCTCCTGAGCAGCGGCCGGATCTCCAAAATCAACCCGGAGAGCAAGAAACGCGACGCCATTACGATAGACGGTGAAGTACATTTTGATTCGGAAGCCGAGCGGCAGCGCATGTTTGACCACGTTTGGCTCAGAACCCAGAAAATGTTCTATACTCCGGATATGCATGGGGTAGACTGGGGAAAAATCAAGACCCAATACGCCAAATATGTTCCGCATATCGGGAACAGCTATGAATTTGCCGAAATGCTTTCGGAAATGCTGGGTGAGCTGAACGTTTCGCATGCCGGTGCCCGCTATAGCCGCTCCGTACCGAACAGCGATGCCACCGCTTCGCTGGGTATTTTCATGGATTATAACCACAAAGGAAACGGGATCCTCATCCGGGAGATCATTGCCCAGGGGCCGCTCGACAAAGCCGGCTTCCAGATTAAACCCGGCCACATCATTGAGAAAATTGACGGAGAAACTATTGCCGCCGACAAAGACGTGGCCATTTACCTGAACAGGAAGGCCGACAAGTTCACCCTGCTGGAGATCCTGGATCCCAAAACCGGCAACCGTGAGCAGATCACCGTGAAGCCCATTTCACTCGGAGCAGAAAACCAGCTGCTTTACAAACGCTGGGTGAAGATCAACCAGGCAGAAGTAGACAGCCTCAGCAAAGGTACCCTGGGTTATGTGCACATTGCAGGCATGAATGACGGCCAATACCGCAATACCTATGAAGAAATGATGGGCAAATATGCAGACCGGAAAGGGGTGATCGTAGATACCCGCTTCAACGGCGGCGGCGACCTGGTTTCTGACCTTGCCATGTTTTTTACCGGCGACAAGTTCCTGGATTATGCCACCAAAGACCGCTCTGTAGGGTATGAGCCTACGTTCCGCTGGACCAAGCCTACCCTTGCCATGTTCAATGAGGCAAATTACAGCGACGGACACTGCTTCTCCTGCGGGTATACCGACCTGAAGATCGGGAAAACTGTAGGGATGCCTGTACCGGGCACCTGCAGCTTTGCCGGCTGGGAGATGCTGCCTGACGGTACCCGTTGGGGCGCCGTTCCGATCTCCGCCAAAAACAAAGCCGGAGAATGGCTCGAAAACCATGAGACCAAACCTACATTCGAAGTTAAGAATGATCCGAAGCTGATTGCGGAAGGCAAAGATCAGCAGCTCGAAAAGGCAATAGAGGAATTACTGAAAGATGTGAAGTAAAAAGAAGGGGCGCCGCAAGCGGCGCCCCATTCTTTTTGGAAACCTCCCAAATTGCTACAGGCTCATCAGGTCTTTAAATTTGATCGATTGCCTCCTGGATATTTCGATCTTCTCCAGCGGCGTAGCCTTGTCTCCGCCTTTCAGCGTCACCAAAAGCCCGCCCGAGAACCAGGGCTCAATTTTATCGATCCAGTTCAGGTTAATGATGTGCTTGCGGTTAGCCCTGAAAAATATTTTGGGATCAAGCCGCTCTTCCAGGCTGTTCAGCGACTTCAGGATCATAGGCTTCTGGTCTTCAAAGTGAAGCCGCACATAGTTACCCATCGACTCGAACAGCCTGACTTTACCCAGCTTCACAAACCAGCATTTCTCACCGTCTTTCACAAATACCTGGTCGTTTTCACCGAGATAGCTCTCCGGGTGCTGCACGGCGGTCTCGGCCCGCTTCATTTCGCTTTCCACTTTCTGGATCGCCTCTGCCAGCCGGGCAGTATCTATCGGCTTCATGATGTAATCAAGCGCATTGTATTCAAACGCCTTTAATGCGTATTCATCATAAGCCGTGGTGAAGATCACTTCCGGCACCCGGTCTTCAATAGCTTCCAGTAACTCGAAACCGTTCTTGCCGGGCATCTGGATATCCAGGAAAAGCAGATCCGGGTTATGCTCGTTGATCAGCTCAATAGCCTCATCGGCATTGGCCGCTTCCGCCACAATGTTTATCTTGGGAAAATCTTCAAGAAGTCTTTTCAGCTCGTTCCTGGCCAGTCGCTCGTCATCAACTATTATGGTCTTCATCGGTTTCGGTTTTTAATGGTATTTTCTTTTCCAAAGGTATTTTTACTTTCGCCTGTACAATATGCGGTTCTTCCTGGTAAATATCAAATGTTGCTTCGTTCCCGTAAATGAGGCTTAACCGCCTCCGGGTGTTTTCCAGCCCGAAACCCGAGTCATCGCCATGGCTCTGGTGATCGGTAAAAATCCCGGTATTCCGGATCGTTACTTCCAGCATGTGGCCGGTTATATACGTTTTCACCTCTACAAATCCCCACTTTTCGGCCTTCTGCACCCCGTGCTTGATGGCATTCTCTACCAGGGTTTGCAGCATCATCGGCGGCACCTCCACATTCAGTGTATTGGGCTCAATTTCCAGTGTCGACTGCAGTCGCTCCTCGTAACGCACCTTCTCGAGGGCCAGGTAGTCTTCAATGGTCTTCAGCTCTTCTTTCAGCGGGATGGTGGTTCGCCGGTTGGCCACCAGCGAGCTCCTCAGGATATTGGAGAGCTGGGTAATCCCGTTCTGCGCCTTTTTCGGCTCTTCCAGGATCAGCGCCCGGATACTGTTCAGGGCATTGAACATAAAATGCGGGTTGATCTGCGCCTTCAGAATTTTGGCCTCCGAAGCCTCAATAGAGGCCTGCATCCGGATACGTTCTATATTATTCTTTTGAATTTCAATGGTGTACGCCACAAAAATATACAGCAGCACCCAGATAACCATGGGTTTGCTGAAGTTGATGATATAGGCAAAGTCTTTAAAAAGCCAGCTGATCCGGTCGGTCCTTCCCCCGAAATATTCATCGTATAACGAAATATTAATGGCTGTAAACAGGGAGGTGATCAGGATTACCCCCAACAGGCAGCGAAGTACCAGCTGGTTTACGGGCAGCTTGATCCAGTCGTAGTTTTTGAAGATCAGCTTAAAAAAATGGGTGAGCGATATCCCCGTCAGCACATAGATACACGAATTGAAGATCATTGCTTCCAGCTCATCCAGGCTGGAGGGTTGCAAAAAAAGCACAAAATACGCCAGGTCTGATAAGGCATAAAATACCCATCCTATGATCTGGAAGGCCCAGTAAAATTGTCTCTGATTCATAATCTCAACTTAAAATTAGCAGGTTACAGCATGCGTTGCACCAAAAGTATGATTACCGGGCTTAAGCCGCTTACGAACGGCATTTAATTCATATACTCCCGGATATGGCTGGTGTCATTGCTCAGCTTTACCTCAAACTGCTGCCGGTGATAGTCGTATTCCAGGATATACAAACAGGTATTCGAATGCTCAAAACGGTCCATATCCCGCAACGGAAAATCGAGCAGCCTGCTCAACAGGATCCGCATGGCCCGTCCGTGCATGGTAACCAGGATCAGCTCTTCTTCTTTCCTCGACAAAATCTGCTCTATAACCTGCATTTGCCGGTGTGCCACCTGCTCGGGGCTCTCTCCGCCGTCCAGGGCCTCATGGGTTTCTCCTTCCTGCCATTTTTCCAGCAGGGTTTTAAACAGCTCATACCCGTTTTCTTCCAGTGTCAGCCCTTCCAGCTTTCCCCAGCTTATCTCATCCAGGCCTTCGTGGGGCTCCCAGGGAATGCCCGCCTCGATAAACCCCTGCGACGTCTGGTGGGTTCTCTTCAGCGAAGAAACGTACACTTTCTGAAACGGAACATGCTTATACTTTTCATAGAACGCCCGGGCCTGTTGCTGACCGGTCTCATTCAGGTCCGCATCTATCCCCCGCCCCTGTACAGCACCCTTTTTATTATACGCTGTCTCTCCATGCCGGATCAAATAGATGATTTTTTTTGCCATATAGTCTGCACTTTTTCATTAAGTTTGGCAAAAATACGATTTAAAATACATGTTTAAGAACAATATCGACCTGGATGTTTTTATTCAGATGAGTAAAAATACCCTGGGCGATCACCTCGGTATAGAATTCATAGAGAAAGGAGACGATTACCTGGTAGCCCGGATGCCGGTTGATCACCGTACCAAACAGCCTTTCGGTCTTCTTCACGGCGGCGCTTCCGTAGCCCTGGCAGAAACCCTGGGCAGCATTGCATCTGTTCTCTGCCTCGATGATCCGGCGAAAGAAAAGGCCGTTGGCCTTGAAATCAATGCCAATCACGTCCGGTCAGTCACCGAAGGGTGGGTATACGGAAAAGTTTCGCCTATTCACATCGGCAGAAGAACGCACCTCTGGGATATAAAAATAACAAACGAAGAAGGCAAGCTGGTCTGCATCAGCCGGCTTACCGTAGCTATAGTCTGATATATATGAAAGCATTGGTACTGGGCGGAGGTTCTCTCAAAGGGGCCTGGCAGGTAGGCGCCATACAGGCGGTTCTGGACCGGGGGTTCGCTCCCGAAATGATCTACGGTATTTCAGCAGGGGCCCTTAACGCCTCCTTTCTCGTAGCCGAGGCCGGAAGGCAAAACAGGAAATACGGGTATGTAGACTGGAATTCCGTTAACAAAAAGCTGATCAGCTTCTGGCTGAAAAATATCACCCGACCCGAAGATGTGGGCATCGTGAAGTCGTACTGGAGCCTCGGCGTCGATACCATGCTCAGCCGCTTCGACGGCCTGCTGGATGTTAACCCCCTGCATGAAAAGGTAAAAAAATACGTTTCACAGGAAGAGCTTCAGAAAAGCCCGGTAAAAATTAAGGTGGGCGCCGTAAACATTCATACGGGAAACATGAAATATGCATCGCCTTTCGAGGATCACTTCATGGAGTACCTGCGGGCAAGCAGCTCTATTCCTATCATGATGCCCTCGGTTCAGATCGGAGATGACCACCTGGAAATCTACGTGGACGGCGGTATACGGGAGGTAGTGCCCATCCGGAAAGCCATAGAAGACGGTGCCACCGAAATTTATGCCATTGCTACTCACCCCAAGCATCGCAACATGGAGCCCATCAATCATCGCAGCCTCCTGAACCTGCTGGAAAGGATCAAAGACATTTCGGTAAGCCAGCTGGAAAACAACGACATCGACTGGGCCGAAAGCTACAACGAGAACCTGATGTCGATCTACGGCTTTACCCTGAATAAAAAGATAAAGCTGACCATTATCCGGCCCGATGAAAGCGTAGGCATCAAGCTCACCAGCTTTAACCTTGACGACATCAAAAACTCGATCAAAAGCGGTTTTGTCAAGGCCGAGGAAGTGCTGAGCACCGAATGATACCCGAAAAAAGGGAGTTAATTCCGGCCCGGGCAAGGATTCTAAACGGAAAAAACTAAATTTGTCCAAAAATACTATTCAATGAAAAGACTTATTATACTGATTTCTCTGCTTGGCGGGCTTTCTCCTGCCTTTGCACAGAAAAGCAGCACAGCACCGGCGAAACCCAAGCTGGTAGTAGGCATTATTGTAGACCAGATGCGGGACGAATACCTCCATCGCTTCAACAGCAAATTCTCTTCCGGCGGATTCAAACGCATGATGGGCGAAGGTTTCACCTGTCGGAATAACCAGTATCATTACGCCTCTACCGTAACGGGCCCCGGTCATGCCCATGTGTTTACAGGCTCATCTCCTGCCATTTCAGGAATTGTGGGTAACGACTGGTACGAGAAGCCTATCGGAAAAAAAATGTATGTAGCCGCCGACTCTACCGTTAGCCTGGTAGGCGAAGGCAAAGCTTCAGCCGGGAAGATGTCGCCCCGGAACCTCAAGGTAACCACCATTACCGACCAGCTCCGGGTGGCTACCCAGTTCCGCTCCAAAGTGATCGGTGTAGCCTTCAAAGACCGGGGAGCCATTATGCCGGCCGGCCACACCGGGCAAGCCTACTGGTTTGACGGCAGCAGCGGCAACTGGATCACCAGCACCTATTACCGGAACGACCTGCCGCAATGGGTAAAAGACTTCAACACCAGGAAATTGCCGGCCGAATATATCGCACAGAAATGGGATTACCTGTTCCCTGATTACGACTACCCGGAATCAGAAGCCGACGATCAGCCTTACGAAGCCCCTCTTTCAGGAGAAAAATCGGCGGTATTCCCCCATACTGTAAGCATGGAGAGCTTTACCACCTCCTACTATTCCAGCAGGCTTACCCGCGAATTCGCTATGGCAGCCATTGAAAACGAGAACCTGGGCAGCGGACCGGTAACCGATTTCCTGACCATCAGCTTCTCGGGCCCTGACTACGCCGGGCACGCCTTCGGTCCCCAGTCAAAAGAAGTACAGGACGTATACCTCCGGCTGGACCGGGAGATAGAGCAGCTGCTGAACTATCTCGACAAAAAGCTGGGCAAGGGTACCTATACGGTATTCCTGTCGGCTGACCACGCGGTGGCCAATGTTCCTGCCTTTAACATGAAAAACAATATCCCGTCAGGCGTATTTGTAGGAAAAGAATTGCAGCGTATGGCTCAGCAGGTATTGGAAGAACGCTACGGTGATTCAAAAATCATTGTGTCGTACGACAACTACCAGCTTTACCTGAACACCGACCTGCTGGCCAAGAAAAACCTGAGCATTGACGAAGTAACGGAAACGCTCAGAAGCAAGCTTTCGCAAAAAGAAGGGATTTATACCGTCATTAACCTGGCTGACGGTAAAGTGAGCAGCCTTCCTGAGTATTACCAGAAGAAGATCACCAACCTGTATAACCCGAAGCGAAGCGGGGAGATCATGATCCTGCCGGAACCGGCCTGGTTTGAAGGCGGTCTGAAAGGCACTACCCACGGCACAATGTACCGGTACGATACCCACGTGCCGCTGCTGTTCTTTGGCTGGGGCATTAACCACGGCGAAACCGTACGGCCCACTTTTGTATGCGACATTGCCCCTACCGTGGCCATGCTGCTGAAAATCCTGGAGCCGAACGGCGCTATCGGAGATCCTATCCAGGAAGTGCTGAAAAAGTAAATAACCGGAACCCGGGGAAGGGTGTCTGAAAAGTACGGCTCACCACCATTGCCGGCCTGCTTTTCAGGCACTTTTTTTTGTGATCAGAAGCTATGATCCCGCCCGTCTTGCAACGGATATGGAACCCCATTCAAAATAAGAGCGTAAAGCCGGAACCACGCAGAGACGATGGGCAGTGCGGAGATATAAAAGAAAAAAGCCGCTCAAATGAGCGGCTTTTCCAGTTGGCCGACCAGGGCTCGAACCTGGAATAAAGGCACCAAAAACCTCTGTGTTACCATTACACCATCAGCCATTCCTGTAATGTGGATGCAAAATTATGCGCTATTTTTATATCCTCCAAACACTTTTCAAAAAAAAATAACTTTAAATTTTTCATGCGCCTGAAAGTTTTTGTTTTACAAAACTTTACGGCAAAAACTTTCCCTGCGGATTTGGGTCATGCCCGATTCATTTCTTAATTTTGTGCGAAAAAAGGCTCCTTTATGAAATTCGGTGCAATGGTTTTTCCGGATCTTACCGTGAACAGCATATCGTATTTACTATTTAACGGGATATAAAGATGACAACACCGTATATCATAGGAATTACAGGCGGAAGCGCATCAGGCAAGACTTTTTTTTTGAACAGTCTCCTGAAACATTTCAGGGATGAAGAAATTTGCCTCATCTCCCAGGACAATTACTACAAAGAAAAAAGGCATGTACCCAAAGATACCAACGGTGTCTTTAATTTCGACCTGCCTGAATCGATCGATTTCGGACAATTTGCCACTCATATTCACCAGCTGAAAAACGGGGAAACCGTTACCATGAATGAATATACGTTCGAATGTGATTTTGAACCCAAAATCATTACCTTACGGCCTGCTCCCATTATCGTGGTAGAAGGGATCTTTGCCTTCCATGACCCGGTGATCTCTGCCATGCTTGACCTGAAAATCTTTATTGATGCGGTAGAGCACGTGAAGATCAGGAGGCGGATCATCCGCGACACCAATGAAAGGCAGTACGATATCGACTCCATTCTTTACCGTTGGGAGAACCATGTGGCTCCCACCTACGAGCGCTTTATCAGGCCAACCAAGCAGGATGCCGATATTATCATCAACAACAACCACGATTTCGAAAACGGCCTGAAGCTGCTTTCCGTATTTCTCAAAAGCAGGCTTGAAAAAGAATACGTTTAGAACGTTATACCGACCTGCCAGCCCCAGCGCTGCTTTTCTCCTTTTTCAAAGGCAGTGATCACCTCAAACCTCAGCAGCTTGAAGATGCCGTCAATGCCGTAACCGACCTCCAGGTAATTTTTCTTTGCCGGTGTTTTCAGGTAATTGAAAAACAGGTCTTCTTTTAAGCCGGTGAACCGGGCCACGGGAATCTGCGTAACCAGCAGCTTCCGGAATTCATTAATGGCATGCAGCTTCACATAAGCGCCCTTTGTGGAATACCGGTAGTAGTGGTCCGGGCTGATCTGTACAGGCAGGTTGGTATTCAGCAAACGGTAGAAAGAATAGGTGCCGGTGGCTGTTTCCGAAATCTTAACACTGTTGACATGCTTCATGTCCATCAGGTACAGCTGCGAAGCATTCAGGAATGTACCGGTTTCGGCATAATATTTCAATTTCACTGTTGGCCCGCTGCTGATCGAATGGTCCAGCCCGAAGCTCAGGAAGTCATAATTCACATCGTTCATTCCCCGGGTATAATTCAGGATAAACGTGGGCCAGTTGCTGCCGGCATACGACTTCCTGCCGTTCCTGATCCGGTACCTTGCCCCCGGCCGGTACTGCAGAACGTTAGACCATACAACGGCATTATGCGGGTCAAACCGGGTGTCGTCCAGCTCTTCGTTAGCGGGAGAGTTGGAAGAAGGCTCCCGTTTCCCGATAGCCAGCGGAAGCCGCGACAGGTTTTCGAGGGCGCTGCGGTGGGCAAATTCCACTTTTGTGGCGGCCCTGAAAATATTTTCCCTGGTATAGCTGTAGCCCAGGTACCCGCCTTCTTTCATGTACAGCTGCATCAGGTTGATCTTAAAGAGGTTGACCACGCTGTTGGCATACGCCGGAATGGCCTGCGCAGAATCAAAAGTCTGGGTAAAGCTGCCGCCGCCCGCCATCAGCGTATGGCCGTTCTTCCGGAGATTAAGGTCGGAGGCCGCCATCACCCGGTTCATCCCTGAGGCGTACCGGATCCGGTTATCCAGGTTATAGCTCCACCGGTCTTTCCGGTATCTCCGGGTACTGAAGTTCAGCCGGGTTTGCGCAAATATCCCTTCTACTATATTGTAATTGATTCCTGTGAATGGTAGCAGCGGTGAAGTATAGCTGAACGTCGTTTTTTTGCCGATACGCATATCATTGCCAATGAACACCTCCCGCCACAGCGTATTTTTCGCCTTACCGGAGGCTACTTTCCGGGTACTGTCTTTTTCTATTTTCTGAACTACCCGGATGCTGTCGCCTACCTGGTATCCTTTCTTTTCTTCCAGGGTAAGCGGTATGGAACGAACAGACTCCCAGTATTCTGCCGAACGCTTTAACGCCATTGAATCGGTCGATACCGAATCAATGGTCACCGTACTCCGTTCCTCTTTCTTCTGAGTTGCCTTTTCTTCTTTTTCCATTTGCCGCGCCAGGCGGTTCAGCTCTCTCAGGGTGAGCTCTTTCTGTGACAGGGAAACCTCTTTCCGGGGCTTTACCTGGGGCGCATCTTTGCTGTCGAGGACTTTCACTTCGGCCACGTATTTCTCGTTGATCTGAAGCGTCTTGTATTTCGGGCTGATCTGCATTTTGGCATCGAAATCAAAGCCAAAGGGCTTTCCGCCAAAATCGATCACCTGGCTCACCGGCACCCACACCTCCCGGAGCGGGCTGTACAATTGCTTCAGCCGGATGGTGAATCCCTGGTTAACGGTTTCTGCATCGATGCTGTGAATGCACCAGAGGTCATCAATGATATAGATGGTTCCCCGGCAAACCCCCGGGCCGTAGCTTCTAGGGATAATCTTTATTTTATTCACTATACGCCCCCGGTCTTCAAAAAAGCCCAGGTACTCAAAGCGGTAATACGAAAACGCTTTGGGCGACAGGGGTGACACCAGGTCAAGATCGCGGGGCATATCGTAAAAATTAACCAGGTAATACGCCCCTGAAATATCTATCTCATCAAAGCTCAGCTTTTTGGCCAGCACCCGGGTAACCCGTTTGTTGGGCTGGGTGAATTTCAGGTTAATAAGCGCCTCAGACACAAAGGGCACCCCTATTTTAATGTTGTTCTTTTCAAGCTGTTTCCGGAAAATCAGGGGTACCTTATTGATCAGCAAAGTATTTTTGACATATATATCGGCATCATAATGCTCTACCTGCTTATCGTGGATCCGGCTTTTGGCTATGGCCTTCCGCATGATGGAATAAGCCGGGTCTTCATTGCTCTTCCCTATCTTTACCTCCCCCAGCCGGATAGACTGCTCCTGCATGGTAATGCGGAGAAACACCTCCTTATCGCCCACCTCGGCTTTCTCTATCACCGTCTTGTAGCCCAGAAACTGGAATACCAGCTCATAGGTCTTTCCTCCCGGGAGATCCAGCGAAAACTCTCCCTGCTCATTGGCCATGGTACCGATAGTTTCGCCCCTGACCACCACCGAAGCAAAGCTCATAGGCTGGCCGGAGGTATCCAGGATCACGCCTTTTACCCGGGCCGCCCATACGGGCAGCGAGCCGGCAAAGAGCAGCGCCAGCACAAAGAGAAAACGTATATTTTTTAAAGGAAGAGTGTATTCGATAAGTTTTTTCATTCAGATTAAGAGGCAGATTAAGACAAATTTCCGGTGTTTTTTCTAATTATCGTTCTTTTCAATCGTTTATAATATATAACGCATGCACGGCCAATCTATTTCCGGTATACTTTTTGAGACAATATTATAGTAAATTTGTCTCCCCAATTTTAATACCATGCCAGAAGCTTCTAAAACCATAACGCTCATTTTATGGATCGCACTTTGTTTTCTCCAGTCGTGTAACCACCGGGGTGTAGAGCCCGATGGCCCGGATACCGGCAATCCGTCAGGTACTGATTCGACAAAAACGCCGGTCAGGCCCGAATTTTACGACGAAAATACATGGATATACGGGCAAATGACCATGAATTATTTATGGGCGGGCGATATGCCGGATGAAGAGGCCACCAATAAAGCCCTGGAACCCCTGGAATATTTCTATAGCCTCATCAATAAACAAAAAGACCGTTACTCGTATGCGGCAGACAATTACGCGGAAATTGCCGATTACTGGAACGGCCAGCTGGAATCGTTCGGGTTCCGCTACAAGCAACTGACCGACGGCTCCGGCTACAAGATAGCCGTTTCACTGGTTTTAAAAGGAAGCCCGGCCGAGGAAGCCGGCTTAAGCCGGGGCGATCTGATCACCGCCATAGACGGAGATACCCCGGACATGGACAATACCGGAACCTTACTCCAAAAGCAATCAGCCGTTTTTACCGTGGTCACGCCCGAAGATTCGGTTAAAACCCTGCGTATTTCCAAGAAGAAATTCCAGGTCAATCCCCTCCAATTCTTTAAAATTATTGAATGGGAAGGCAAAAAGATAGGCTACCTGGTGTATACCCAGTTTCTTTTCGACTATGAAACAGAAACCCGCCGGATCTTTCAGTATTTTAAAGACAACCGGATAGATGAAATGGTTTTCGACCTCCGGTTCAATCCCGGAGGCGTAACGCCCAATGCCGAGGTTATGGCTTCCTTACTGGCCCCTGACCTGGGCATTACGGTAGAGCTGTTTCACGGCAGCCTGAACGATTACCTTACCCGTCAGAAGCTGCAAAACGGGGAAAGTGCGGTAGGACAACGCTATTTTACCGACGAAACCGCCAATCTTTCCCACCTGAGCCGGGTTTTCGTACTTACGTCCAAATCATCGGCTTCTTCTTCCGAGCTGGTCATCAACTGCCTTCGCCCCTACCGCCAGGTAATAACCGTAGGCGGAAATACGTATGGGAAAAACGTGGTGTCAACCATTATTACCGACGAAACCGGCAGGTACCCCTATACGCTTATGCCGGCATGGGGCACCATTATCAATGCCAATAACGAGTCTTCGTACGGAAATAAAACAGGTATCCCCGCCGATTACCCGGTAGAAGAAAATATTTTACCCTACCGGCCGCTCGGTGATCCTTCTGAAACCCTGCTGAGTTCGGCATTGAGCATCATTTCAGGCAGCACGCCGGAAGATAAAACCCGGAAAACGAATAAAGTAAATCTTATTGACGGGTTCCATCATTTTGATACCGGTACGGGCTTTTTAGGCAACAAAAGATACAATCCCTGAGCAAACCGGCCGCTGTCTTTTGTTGTTATGCAATTTTTCACTGATCCTGCTGTTAATATACCAGCTAATAGCTATTTTTGAGCGTCATTTACGATCACATGAAAAAAACCATTTGGACTGTCTTCCTTGTAGTATGGGTTACCGGTGCTTTTGCACAGGCAAAAAAAACGAGTACCGGCTATATTTTTGAGGATTATATTTTTGAGAACTATAACGGCGTAAAGAAGCTGAACGAAGACTTGCAGAAAAAGCAGGAGGCGTTCCAGACCGAATTCAACAAGATAGCCCTCGAGTACCAGGAAGCCAACCTGAAATACCAGGAAAGCATGAAAGACATCGCTTCTGAAACCAGCGAGTCGATTAACGCCAAGCTAAAAAAGGTGCAGGAGCTGCGGCAGTCGGCCGAAGATTTCCAGAAAGAATCGGAGAAAAAGCTCCAGGAGTTCATGGGCGTAAACATCATACGGGTCAAAGAAGAGATCAGGACGGCCACCCAAAAGGTTTCGCAGCAGAAAGGCATCACCTATATCTTTACCCGGAATAAGGCCGATAATGCCATGAACCGGTATCGCTTCGTACTTTTTGCCGATGACACCAAAACCATGAATGTCTCTGATGAGGTTCTGAAGATTCTGAATGCCCAGGTGAAGTAGCTTTGGGGACGCTTTTATTTTTCTGTATTTTTCGTAATGGGTTATTACGCAGGCCGTTTCTTTGCGGTTTCGTTTTGGCGTGTTGAGCCAGTTCTTTCTTCTGCCTTATCTGCCCGGCCGGAAATACCTGTTTCTTTCCGTGTACAGATACCATAAACGATGAAAAAACTCCTTTTGACCCTTTCGGCAGTGGCATATGCTTTTTTTACATATGCCCGGGATGTACCCGTTTTCAAATCCGGCGAAGACGGTTACGCCAGCTACCGGATCCCGGCCATTATCCAAAGCAAGAGTGAGCTGATCGCTTTCAGCGAGGGCCGGGTAGACCATGCGGGCGACTTCGGCAACGTGGATATTGTTTATAAGATCAGTAAGGACGGAGGCAAAACCTGGGGGCCTCTGAAAGTGGCGGCCGATTATGACAGGCTCCAGGCGGGTAATGCGGCCCCGGTGGTGGATCTGCTGGATCCCCAATATCCGAAAGGCCGCATTTTTCTTTTCTATAATACCGGGAACGACCATGAAGGAGAAGTGAGAAAAGGGAAGGGCCTGCGGGAGCTCTGGTATATTACATCTACTGACGGGGCCATGACCTGGTCGGAGCCCGTGAATATCACTACCCAGGCCCACCGGCCCAGGCAGCCGCAGATCAGCCCGGATTATAATTTTAAAGAAGACTGGCGAACCTACGCCAACACTCCCGGCCATGCGTTTCAGTTTGTTTCCGGACCGAATAAAGGACGGATTTACATTGCAGCCAACCACAATGCGGGTAACCCTCAGCCGGGGAATAAGGATTGGAATGCCCATGCCTATTATTCGGATGATCACGGAAAGACGTTTAAGCTAAGTAAAAATGTTCCTTTCCCGGGAACCAACGAGTCGATGGCCGCCCAAACCGGGAAAAACAGCGTGTATATGAGCTCGCGGAACCAGCAGCTTACGCCCCGACAGCGGGTAATCTCGTTGTCGCACGACGGCGGTCAGACCTGGGTGTCTTCAGCGCCGGATCCTAACCTTCCTGACCCGGTTAACCAGGCTTCTGTGCTCTCCTGGAAGAAAGGAAAGCGCTTTGTATTGGCGCATCTGAATGCTGCTGACGAAAAACAGCGGAATAACCTCACGCTGCGCCTTTCTGCAGACGGCGGGAAAACATGGTATTCTAACCGGCTGATCGCTACAGCCCCCGCAGGGTATAAAGGGGCCTGGTCGGCTTATTCAGATATGGTTTTGATAAAAAAGAATACCCTGGGTATCCTGTATGAAAAGGATAATTACGGGGAGATCGTTTTCCTGGCGCAGAAAGTAAAATAGCAGGCATTGCAGAAGGTGTCTGAAAAGTGCACGGTTCGGTATTTTCACCCGATTAAGCCTTTTCGGACAGCCTCTGCTTTTCATTTTAGCTATCCGCTTCAGCCGGTCTGGCAGATTCCCCCGTCATTGAAGAAGCATTTGCATCAGCTCTTCCGGGGTAGCGGCTATCCACAGTTTCTCGCGGTTTTCCTTCAGGAGGAAGCCTTCTTCGGTCATTTTATCCAGCTGGACGATCAGCGGATCATAGAATCCGCCGGTATTTAAGATGATGACCGGCTTATGGTGAAAGCCCAGCTGGGCGTTGGTAAGCGATTCAAAGAGCTCGTCCATGCTGCCGTAGCCGCCGGGAAGGGTGATGATGACGTCAGCCAGCTCTTCCATAAGGGTTTTTCTTTCCTGCATGCTTTTCACCACTCGGAGCTCTGTGCAGCGGCTGTTAGCGATCTCCCGGTCTATCAGCCGTTGCGGCATTACCCCCAGCACCTCTCCGCCGTGGTCAAGCATGGCGTTCGATAAGATGCCCATGAGACCCACATTGCCCCCTCCGAAAAGCAGGCGATATTTTTTTTCGGCCAGCAGTTCGCCCAGGCGGGCCGCTGCGTGAGCGTATGTATCAGAATTTCCTGAGCGGGAACCGCAGTAGACGAGAACGGATTTCATATTCTTTTAAGGCAGGGCGATTAAATTTTGCCAAAGTTAAGTTACCGTAAGCAGGATATCAACGTATATTTATCAGCTTTTTGAAACAGCCCAGGCTTTTATGTCCTATGAAATAGCCATGAGCAGTCAGCTATCAGAAGTCGGGCACACCGGGTGACGTATCACCAACCGGCCTATGAATAAGCGGTCCGCCGCTGCGGCTGACTGCTGATAGCTGAAGACTGAAAGCTAAAAATTTATACATATGAAAAACCTTATTTTTCTCCTCTTTTTGTCCGTTACTGCGTATGCCCAAACCACCGGATACAAAAGCTGGAATCCTGCAGCAGGAGATATTTATGCGCTGGAAGGCCAGGGCTGGAAAAATGTCGAATCTTTTTTTGACCGGCTGCCGGTACCTGCGAAACAAACGGTAAGGAAAGAAGTGTGGGCGCTATCGAAAAACAGCGCCGGCATGCAATTGCATTTTGTGACCAATGCCCGGGAAGTGCGGATAAAATACGGTGTAGCCGGCTCTCACGAGATGCGACATATGCCTGCCACCGGCGTAAGCGGCGTTGACCTGTACTTCAGCGGAGAAAATAACCGGATGCAAAGGTTACGCCCGGTCTATTCCTTTGGCGATACCGTTCAATACCTGTATTCCCACCTGGAAACCGCTGAACGCTATCAGTATACCCTCTACCTGCCTTTGTACAATTCGGTCAACTGGATGGAGATTTCAGTACCGGAAGACAGTTATTTTGAACCGCTTCCCATCAGGTCAAAGCCTATTGTAGTATACGGAACGTCTATCGCCCAGGGCGGGTGTGCGTCGCGTCCGGGCTTAGGCTGGACCAATATCCTGAGCCGTATGACGAATAAGCCGCTGATCAACCTGGCTTTTTCGGGTAACGGTAAAATGGAGCCGGAACTGGTTGATCTGCTGGCGGAACTGGATGCATCCCTGTTCATTATCGACTGTCTCCCTAATCTTACGGGAGAGGCTGACCTTTCAACGAAAATAAACTATGTGGTCAATACGCTGCAACGCCAAAGACCCGGAGTACCCGTTTTGTTTGCCGATCATTGCGGTATGCCTGTTGCGAATGACAACGGGGGTAATGAAAAAATTATGATGCTGAACAGGCAGCAGAAAAGTATTGTGGATTCTCTGATACAGAAAGGAAAGAAGAATCTCTACTACCTTACTCAAAATGAGATCGGGCTCACCGAAAATGATATAGTGGATTATGTGCACCCCAACGACATCGGGATGATGCGTTATGCGGAAGCCTATTACAGGAGAATAAAAGAGATCACGGAATAAAATGAAGATGTACGATCAGCTGAAACAAAAAACGGTACAGACCGCCGGACTGGTGGTGGTCAGAGACAACAAGCTGCTGCTGGCCTACAGCAACAATAAAAAGGCCTGGTACCTCCCGGGAGGAAAGGTAGATGCCGGTGAGACTTCCCTGCAATCGCTGCAAAGAGAGATTTGGGAGGAGCTCACCCTCAGGATTAAAACGGAAGAGCTGAAATATTATTGTCATATTACGGCACCCGCCTACGGGGAAAACGCCCTCATTATGGAGCAGGACTGTTACCTGTATGAACTGGATGAAGAGATTACACCCCGCAATGAGATCGGCGCAGTCAGGTTTTTTGATAGTGAAAGCTATGCAAAAGAGCCGGCACAGGTGGTGGGAGTGCTGGAAATACTTGAAAAACTGAAGGCTGACGGGTTATTTATGTAAAAAGGTTTTCATTCCTGACCTGATTTTACGATATTTAAGCACGCTTGTAAGACGTAAAAGACCGTTATGATTTACAGAGTGTTCCATCCTGCTCCTTATTTACGTGATATCGTAGACCATTACTGGTATTCCAGAATTGATCTGACCGTATCTGTTGTTCAGCACTACCCCACGCCGCTATTACAGGGAATGGCATTTAATTTTCAAAAGAAGCCTGAACAACACAGCTATAATAATAAAACACTGCGGTTAGACCAGCAGGCCTATCTCTTCGGGCAACCTGTCAGCCCCAGGATTATCACAAGCAATGAAAACGGGGTAGATTTACTGGGCGTAAAGTTTAAACCTTTGGGTATCAGCCGGATCACCGGGATTAATATGGAATACATAGCAGATCAGATCATTGCGGCTACAGATATCTGGGGCAATGAGGCGGAGCTGCTTTGCGATGAAATGCAATCGGCCCCCACGCTTGAAAAAACTATTGGAGTCCTGGAAAAATTCCTTATCCGAAAATATCTCGGCACCACCTTACATTACCGGATCAACAGCGTGCAGAAGGCGATTCAGCTGATAAAGAGATCGAAAGGTGCTCTTCCGGTTCAGGATCTTCAGCTGCAGACCAATACCTCCCGGAAAACATTAGAACGTGCATTTATGCATTACCTGGGACTGATGCCCAAGCTGTATTCGGGCATTGTTCGTTTCAATGCGATAAAGCAAATGATGGATCACACACCGGACCTGTCGGTATCCGATATTGCTTTTGGCCTGGAATACTACGACAATTCCCATCTTGCGGCCAGCTTTAAACGCTTTTCGGGTATAACACCAACCGATTATATCGAGACGATCAAAATGGAACGCCTGAAAAATGCACATTTCAGGGAATATGAGGCCACTCCCCCGTCTTAACCCGCCTGAAAAAAACGATTTGTCCCTTTTTTCCTTACCCCTGCAGGGAAGGAAATGTAAATTTGTGATAGTACGTTCTGATAATCAATGAAGGCGGCGGGCTGACGCCTTTCAAACTTTACGGATGGATGCCATGGGCCGGAGATTGCTCCTGTATATTGTATTTCTGTTGATCTGCCGGAACCTTACGGCACAGGTATCCAATAACCTGGACAGCCTTCTGACGGCAGAAAAAACATTGCCTCCCGGCCCGGAAAAAATAAAATTACTTCGCGATATAGGTTTTAATTATTCCCGGAAAGATTCTGAAAAAGCCCTGGATTACCTGAAGCAGGCTATAACGCTGGGCGAGCAGATCAACGAGAACAAATATACCATCAGCAGCTATTCGCAGATCGCGATGCTTTACAACAATTTAGGGGATATCTCCCGTGCAGATTCTTACCTGGATGAAACGCTAAAAAGGGCTAAAAAAGTAAATGAAGATGCCACATGGGCTTCTTACTACCAGGCAGCTACCCTCATCTATAAGAAACGAAAAAAATTAAAGGAAGCTGTTTTGTATGCCCAAAAAGCATTAGAGTATAGCCGGAAAGCCGGCACCGGGAAAGCGAATATTGCCGGTGCCCATCTGAACCTGGCCAATGCCTATACCGATTCTCAACAGTTTGAACTGGCTGTACGTTCCTACTACAATGCTTTGTCGCTTTTTGATGAAGTAAAGAATGAATCGGGGCAGGCGTATTGTTACAATAGCCTGGCCAATGTACAGCGCGAGCTCGGGCTGTACAGGGAGTCGCTGGAAAATACCCGGAAATCTTTAGCGTTAAAAGAAAAAAATAAAGATGAAAAAGGGGTAGCCGCCAGCCGGCAGGTCATAGCGCAAAATTATTACGATTTAAAACAACCGGAAAAAGCGCTGGCCTACCTGGACAAGAGTACGGCTTTTTTCCGGGAGCAGGGTCTCTTTTTTGATATGGTGAACAATTATCACCTGAAAGCACGCATCTACCACCAGATGAAAGATACGCTTAATGCTGCAAAATATTATGACCTGGCCATTGCCGAAGCAGGAAAATTAGATGCCCCTGCATTGGTCAGCACCCTGGAAAAAGAAAAAGCAAGAAAGATCCAGTCTTTCGGTTTTTCCGATAAAAACAAAAACCTGCACGACCTTGCGCTGGCAAAGCAATCAGGAGATACCATGGCCATCATGAATACGCTGAGTTTTCTGGCCACCCTTGATTACCGCGAGGGCCGGTACAAATCGGCTTATGACTACCGGGAAGAATACCTGGCCCTGCATGAAAAAATATACAGCCCGGATATCCTGAAGCAGCTGAAGCAATTGGAATCGCAATACGAGCTGAGGAAAAAAGAAAATGACATCCGGCTCCTGGAAAAAGACAAGCTGCTGGATGCGGCCCGCTTGCATCAGCACAAAATAGCGCTCTACGCTTCTGTTGCGCTTATCCTGCTGACGGTCTTGTCCGGCTACCTGCTCTTTAAGCGCATCCGGACCCTGCAGGCCGACAAGCGAAAGCAGGAGCTGGAAACCATGCGCAACACCATTGCGAGTGACCTGCACGACGACATCGGCTCTACCCTTTCCAGCATACAGATCATCAGTAAGATGGCCATGATGCAATGCAACGGCAATGTGCAGCTCCGGCAATCGGTAGACCGTATAGCCGAGCTTTCGGATAAGGTCTCCGACGGCATCCGGGAGATTGTATGGTCAGTTAACCCCGCCTATGATAAGCTGGGGGCCGTAATTACACAGTGGAGAAAGCTGGCGGCAGACCTGCTGGGAACCAACGGTATTCTTTTTCAATTTACAGAAGAAATAAAAGATCCTGAAGCCGGGCTGACGCCCGAACAGCGGAAAGACCTGCTGATGATCTTCAAGGAAGCCATCAACAATGCCCGCAAATACAGCGGTACCGGGAGGGTAGACATCCATGTAAAACAAAGCGAACAACTGCTTTCTATCCAGATCAAAGACCATGGCTGCGGGTTTGACCAGGAAAAAATAACACCGGGCAACGGCCTCAGGAACATGAAGTACCGGGCAGAGGCCATCAACGGACACCTGGAAATTTATTCGCGGACGGGCAAAGGAACCTTTCTCTCCCTTGAGGTTCCCCTCTCCTGAATTGGGGATGGTCTGGCATGCAGGTTTTACAGATATTTGTACGCATGAACAAGGTTTTGAGCTATGGCCACTAAAGTTTTGCTATACGAAGACAACGCCGAGTTGAGAGCCAGCCTTTCATCACTCATTGCCTTTTCAGAAGAACTGGAGCTGGCCGCCGCTTTTGAAAACTGCTCCGGCGTTTTAGAGCACCTGCGAACCTATCAGCCTGACATCGTACTGACCGACATCGATATGCCCGTGGTCAACGGCATTAAAGGACTGGAAATGATACGTTCGGTCAACCCGGATCTTCCGGTGATCATGCTGACCGTTTTTGACGATAACCAGCACATCCTGGATGCCATTATGAACGGCGCAACCGGCTATATCCTCAAACAGCATCTTACCACACGCCTGGGCAATGCCATCAGCGAGGCCCTCCACGGCGGCGCTCCCATGTCGCCGGTAGTAGCCCAGCTGGTACTGAAACATATCAGCAGCAGGAAAGACCGGAAAACCCGGTACGCCCTTACCCTCCGCGAAAAAGACATCCTCCAGTCGCTCACCGATGGCAACAGCTATAAAATGATTGCCGCCAACCTGGGCATTACGCAGGGAACCGTATGCACCCACATCAAGAGCATCTACGAGAAGCTGGGCGTACACTCCCAGGCCGAAGCCGTAAGCAAAACCCTGAAAGAGGGTATCCTTTAAGACCGCCCCCGTAAAATTTCATTCCTTTTCTGCCCCTTCCGCCTCTCCTGTTTATGGGATTGACCGGGGTAAGCCTGCCGGCTAATTTTGGATCATCAAATACGTCAACAGGATAGCCCCGGGCTTTAGCCGGGTGGCGAACCACTTTCAGATGAGGTTACGTTTTGCATCTCCATAACAGGGGATTTTTACACCGACTGACCCATCAGTAAGCGGTTCGCAGGCGCGGCTGACTGCTGACAGCTAAATTTTTATGCACATGAAAAAACTACTCATTTTTTGCATTGCCGCCTGGGGCATACTCTGTATAAGTTCTTGTGGGGAAGAAGGCCCTCAGGGCGAGCTGGGACCGGTAGGGCCCCAGGGAGAAACAGGACCCATAGGCCCCGCAGGTAAAGACGGAAGCGTTATCTACAGCGGCACCACTGCACCTGACGCCTCGGTGGGCAGGGCAGGTGATTACTACATCAATACCAGCAACGGCAACTTCTACGGACCCAGGAAAGCAGACGGCTGGGGTACGGCCCTGAGCCTGAAAGGCAATGACGGGAAAGACGGTGCGAACGGCAAGGACGGAGCCAGCGGCAAAGACGGAGAAAAAGGGGATAAAGGAGACAAAGGCGATAAAGGCGACAACGGTGACAAAGGAGATAAGGGCGACAAAGGAGATAAAGGAGACCAGGGAGCCGCAGGTTCTCAAATCTATAGCGGAAACGGGGGGCCATCCGGTAACCAGGGTGTAGCAGGCGATTATTACCTGGATAAAGACAACCTGCTGCTTTACGGGCCGAAATTATCGGCAAGCGACTGGGGTGCTGCCCTGCAGCTGGGCGGTGGAAACGCCAACCCGGCTGTAAAAAGCTGGCTGGCCCAAAACGTAAAGCTGAGCCCTTATTTTGGTGTAAATATCCCTGCCCTCAGCGATGCCATCGCGAATAACGGAGCGGTATGGGTATATGTTCGCCAGAGCTCAGGCCGGGGTTCATCGTCCTGGAATTTTTTCCCTTACGCATTGCAATGGCATATTGTGGGTGGCGGGCAAACCGTATCCGGCACGGTATCGGTCTTATCTTTTCAGGAGGAATTTGTCCGCTTTAAGCTGGATCCCGGATACGATGATCAGAATACCTACGGTGACGATGCCTACGTGGATATCCGTATCGTGCTGATTGAGGGCCAGGCCGGAGGTACACTGGCCTTCGGCCCCCAGGCTGACTTCAACCACCTGAAATCGCTTTATAACCTCAGAGACTGAACCCGGGCATGAACAGGTTAATCATTTATACGATTTGGGGCCTGCTCCTTTGTACCCTGCCCGCACGTGCGCAGGATCTGGAAAAACTGAAAGGCCAGAAACCCGTTACGCTATCGGGGAGCATCGGCACAGGGGCAAATTTCTATACGTCTAACGAGGCCTACAAGACCCGCGATCCTTTCAGCTGGAATCTATATGGTAACCTGACGGCCCGTATTTACGGGATAGACCTGCCTTTTTCTTTTGTGGTCAATCAATACAGCCGGAGCTATAGCGCGCCGTTCAGCCAGTTTGGCATCAGCCCTACCTACAAATGGGCTACCCTGCACCTGGGCTACCGGAATATCTCCCTGTCGCCCCTGGTTTTTGACGGGCAGAGCTTTCTGGGTGCAGGCCTGGAGCTCCGGCCGGGGAAATGGGAATTGGCCGGGTTTTACGGTCGCCTCAACAAAGCAATAAGCGAAGATACCACCTACGATCACCGCATTGAACCCCAATATTCGCGTATAGGCTACGGCGTCAAAATAGGCTACGGAAAAGAAGACCGGCGGATCAGCCTTCACTTCTTTCACGCCAAAGACGACGAAGGCTCTATCCCGCTTATTTCCGACAGTCTTAACACCCTGATGCCCCGCGAAAATACCGTACTGGGCAGTTCCTGGACGCTCCGTTTCTTAAACGTGATGTCATTCAACGGCAACCTGGCGGTCAGCCTCCTCAACCGCGACATGCGTTACGGCGTACTTGACAGCATCGGGAATTACGAGGTGCCGAAATTCATCCGCAGCCTGTCGCCCGTCAATGAAAGCACCGTATTCAGCTATTCAGGCCGTGCGCAACTGGCACTGAACCTGCAAAAATTCAATGCCCTGGCCGGGTATCAGCGCATACAGCCCGATTATATCTCGCTCGGAACGCCATACACCATCAACGATGTGGAAACCATCAGCGGAAATATGGGTGGCAGCCTCTTCCGGAGCCACCTCAGCATCAATGCCTCCGGCAGCGCCCAGCACAACAACCTCAGCAAGGCTCTGGCCACCGAATTGCATGCCCGATCGGCCAACCTGTCGGTCAATGCCAACGTTAATACCCATTGGAACCTCAACCTGAATATCAACGGGGCTCACGTGCTGCAAAAAGACGGCCAGCTGGAGCTGAACGACAGCCTGCGCATGAACCAGCTGATGCTCAGCTATTCGCTGTCTCCCTCTTACATGACCTCTTCCGTTACACGGCAGCATGTGGTAAACGGCAATATCAGCTATACCGACCTCGACGACCGCAACCCGGTGACCGCAACACAGGCGGCCGGGAACAACCTCAATATCAGTGCCAGCTACAGCCTGCAGTTCCTGCAGTCGTTCAAAGGGGTGCAGGCCGGTCTTAATTACAGCGCTTACGGGCAGCAGGACTACCGCTACCATTCTACGGGTGTGCATGCAGGAGGCAATGCACAGCTGCTCAAAGATCACCAGCTTAACGTGCAGGGCGACATAGGCTACTACTTTAACCGCTCTAACGGTGAAACGGCCGGTAACAATACCACTTTCACCGTAAACAGCAGCTATACCGTTAAAAAGCATAGTTTCAGCCTGTACGGCAGCTATATCATTACACCACCCATTGATCTTAATCCATTGGATAAGGTGAACCGGGTGCCTTATGCCGTGGGAAGTAAAAACCTCTCAGCCGGCGTTACCTATGGTTATCATTTCTAAAACACGAGGATATGAACAGCTTTAGATCTATATCTTATCAAAAAGGCTCCTTTACTGCCTGGCTCATGGCCCTGGTATGCTGCCTGCTGAGCCTGCCGGGCAGCGGGCAGCAGCCTGTACGGGTCAACGTAACCATCATGCAGCCCGTTACGCCTTACCTGCCGCAGCTGGCAGCCGACATCCGCGGCGGCAATGCCGAACAAAGCCTGAGCGACAAGCTCATTGTGCGGGTGGTCAACACCAGCAATACAACCCTGCGGCTGAAGTTAAGCGCCCGTATTGAACGGATGTCGCCTTCACCCGCCAGTGTGTCATTACGCCCCGACTACCAGCCCGCACAGCCCCTGATTTTGCGCCCGCAGCAATCTATACAGCTAGACCGGTCGCTGATCGAGGAAACATTCGGTAATTTTTCACGCAGGCAGCTCGTCTTTGATAACCTCGATCTTTCTGATCTGCAACAAAACAAGATCAATTACAAGTTGCCCGAAGGCATCTACAGGATATGCATCGAGGCATACGATTACGACAAGCCCGGGCAGGCGGTACCGCTTTCTACGGTAGGCACCGGTTGTACCATTTTCACCATTTGCTATACGGCTGCCGCACCCCGGTTTACCATGCCGGTAGCTACGGTCATGCAACAGGGCTTTGTGCCTTTTACCCCCCAGTCACCCCAGATCCAGTTTGCATGGACACCCCCGGCCAGCACCTGCGGTTTGCCTATGGGGATGATCACCTATGACCTCGAGATACGCGAAATGTATGCCGGGCAGGCCGTTAACGATGCCCGGAACAACCCGTTTGTCTTTCGCCAGCAGGCCATTGCCACCAATATGTTCCTGCTCGACACCCTGAAATATCCCCATGTATTACAGGCCGGCCGGAAATACGTTATCCGGGTAAAAGCCAACCTTCAGAAAGCGGCCAACAGCCCGCTGGAAATTGCCAACCAGGGCTACAGTGAGCCGGCCATGATCATCTATACCCCTAAAACAAATCCTCTTGTTATACAGCAACCGGTGGCAAAAGTCATTACCGGTAACCCTGCGGTCAGAGACATCACCCCTCCAGCTCCCACACCCGCCAAGGCCATGTCTGCAGCCATGGCGAACATCTGCGAGGGAGTGCCCGCACCTCTCAGCACCACGGTCAGCACCGGCAATATTACCGGAAAAGACCTGCGGGTAGGCCAGTTTACCCTGCACGTAAACCAGGCTTCACTGGCCGGCGACAATAGGTTTAAAGGCAGCGGTTACATCACCTGGTCGCCCTACGGACACCCTATTAAGCTAAAAGTTACGTTTGATGCCATTACGGTAAGTGATAAAGGAGAAGTGCTGGCCGGTGAGGTGGAAACCACGTCTGACAGCCAGGTTCCTGAATGGGCCTCGCTCAAAGTGCCGGATAACCTCCCGGTAGTAAATAATATACTAGAAGCCGCTACCGATAAAATTAATGCTATAGCCGATCCTATACAGCAGTTCCGGGGTGAAAACCCGGTAAACCTCCCACTGGGCTTAAATGATGCCAACCTGGCCGGGGTAAAATCCACCCTGGCCATTACAGGCATTACCTTCACTTCAGGAGGCACCAATATGCGGGTGCTCTTTACCATGAACGTACCCGACGCCAACGGGTGGCTCTCCCTGGCCGGAACCAACTTCTGCATCCGGCCTGACGGCTTCTCCTTTAACCGGGGCCTGCTGTTTCTGCCGCAGGACAAAAAGCTCAATTTTGGCGGAGGATACGAGCTCACATTCAGGAAATCGCTGGCTGACCCGATGACCGGCGCAGTAGATACCACCGGCAAAACCTACCTGCTCTGGAACAAAGACGGTATAGATAAGGTGGTGGTAGCCGCCGATATGAAGTTTCCGGGAGCAGCGGTTTCTGCCGTGAACAGTGCCGGAAAACGCACCGGCACGCCCCTGATGCTGGAAGCCCGCTTTGCATTTAAAAAATGGGATAACTGGATCGCATCTGTAAAGGCCTCCAGCAGCTTTGAGTTTAATGCCTTGCCGGGCTTTACGGTTACCGCCACAGACGGGCTGTACTACGACCACTCCAAAGTAAGCAATCCCACCGGGCTGACCGCCGCTGTTTTCCCGGAAATATACAAAACGAACGGTTGGGAGACCGGTGCGGCCTACGAAGGTATTTTTATGAGAAACCTGCAAATGACACTGCCGGAAGACTTCCTGGGCGGCACCGGTACACGTACTTCATTTTCGTTTAAAAACCTGGTCATCGATGAAAACGGGGTGTCTACCCTCATTTCGGCAAACAATATTTTAACGGCCGGTAAGCTGGGGGGCTGGGCATTCAGCATTGATCAGCTGAATATAACGGTAGAAGCCAATGTGCCCGGTAAAGACATGAAAATGACCGGTAAGCTGGGGCTTCCTATCAGTAATGACCGCCTGGTCTACACCTGCCTGCTGAATACCGGCGGAGAAGAGGGCCTCAACTACCAGTTCCGGGTATCTCCGCCTGCAAAAGGCCTGAATGTGCCTATCTGGGGCAAGGCTACTACTTTCTGGCTGGATCCCGAATCTGATTTTACGATATTGAAAGATCAGTACGGTGCGGCCATCCGTACCGGACTGAGCGGTAAGCTGGATATTTCGCTGAAAACGCCTGTAAATGTTGACTTTACCGCCATGACCGTCCGGAATATGAAAATTGCGAACCGAAGCGCCGACGGAAAAGCAGGATTTAATTTCGAGGCCGGGCAGGTAGGCTTCGGCCCGGGTTCATCTGACCCGGTAACGGGCTTCAACAGCCTGCCTGAGCCCGGCAATGAGCAGCTGTATGCAAACGGTCCCTATACAGAAGAGACGGGAGGCTACGCCCCTGCAGAGACTGCTGCTCAAAAGAAAGTAGCCGGTTTTACGGTCAATATTAACAGCTTAAAGCCGGTGATAGGCATGGAGAGCCAGGGCTTTAAAGCCGGGTTTGAGTTTGTTCTGGGCGTTGACCTGGGCTTTGGCGACAAGATCGGGCTGGCTTCTACTACCACCTTAACCCTATACGGCTATATTGACCCTGCCACGTTTACACCCAAGCCCGATGTAAAAGCAAGCGTGTCTGAAATACACCTGACGGGCGAGTTCAGTAATTTCCTTACCGTAGACGGGCATTTGAATTTCCGGTCCAATGATCCCACCTGGGGCGATGGCGTAGAAGGCGGCGGAACCGTTTCTTTTATGCCGGGCATAGCCGTAGATGCCAAAATCATTTCCGGCACCGCACCCGATAAGTCGTATAGCTACTTCGGCTTTGCGGCCAGCGTATTCAGCAAAGGCGGGCTGGCGGCTATCGGACCTTTGGTTATCAACGGTTTTGGCGGCGGTTTCTATCATAATTTGACGATAAGGCCACCAGCAGATCTCACCCGCATGCCTGAAAATGGAACAGACAGGGTGGCCTTTGTTCCTAAAAAAAACAGTAACGTTTTTGAGGCAAAACTGTATGCTTCCTACATCAACACTACAGTCTTAAAGGCATCGGGCGACTTAAAAATAGATATTACCAATGGTGCCGTATCGGTCGTAACGTTTGATCTGGCTGGTGATATTTTTTCAGACGGCGACCTGAAATCCAAGGGTATCGTTCAGGCAAAGGTCAACATGCAGTATGACTTTGTGGCTGATGCCTTTGATATGTTTATCGGGGTAGATGCAGAAATCCTTAAAGCAACCGTCAGGGTGCCCATCTGGATGTACGCCGGTTATAAGGGGCCTAAGGCAGCTCCCGGTGAATCGGTGGAAGCAAAAAAACAGCGACTGGCGGATAAAGGCAATTTCGGGTTCTTCCTCTATGTAGGTTACCCGGCCGGTAATGGCGGACCAGAATCAAGAATAGGCGACGCCTACCGGCGGATAGAGCTGACCCTGGTGGATATGAAAGACGAAGGCCCGGTAAAAAAGGCCTACCTGGGCGCCAATGCTTATTTCTGCCTGGGTTCGGAGCTCCCGCCGTTCCCGGCCCTGCCTGATCAAGTACGTGATTTTATGGGCGGAGGCGGAAATAAAAATTCAGCCAATGAGCTGGTCAAAAGCATGATCAGCATCACCAAGCCTACTCCCGGCTTCATGTTTGGCGCCTCGGTAACGGGTGAAATAGACCTGAGCCTGCTTATTCTGCGGGCCTATGCCACGGCCACCCTGGGTTTTGATGTGGCGCTCATGAGGCCCGTTCCCGGCAGCTGCAAGTCGCCTGACGGCACCTTCGGTCTGGACGGATGGTACGCCGTGGGCCAGGCCTTTGTATACCTGAAAATGGGAGTAGATCTTCACGTAGATGTGGGCCTCTTCAGCGGTGACGTTACCCTGGCCAAAGTGCAGGTGGGTGCGGTCTTACTGGCCGGTCTGCCGAATCCTACCTGGATGAACGGGCGCGTAAAAGTGGTGGGTGAAGCCCTGGGCGGCATGGTGCGTGTCAATAAATCGTTCAATATGCAGATCGGCCAGATGTGCATTCCGGATACCGATCCGCTGGATAACATCAAGCTGATTGCCGAAGTAGGCCCGTCGAAAGACCACGTGAGCATTTTTGCCAAGCCTTACGTGGTGTTCAACCTGCCCATGGACGGAAGCGATTACACTTTTACCGCCATGGATAAAGACGGCAAGGAAACCGAACGCATGTATCACTTTTTTGTAAAAGGATATACGGTTAGTAAAAACACGCCGGGTGCAGTTGACCAGGGAGAAAAGAGGTTTGCCGACCCCTTCAATATGACCCTCTGGTCGAAAAATGCGCTGGCTCCCGATTCAAAATACACCGTTACCATGACCTGTAAAGCAGAGGAGTATTACAACGGCGCCTGGCGGGTACCCCGGGGCGAGAAATACAAGGGCATGTCAGAAATGGTACAAACCGAGAAAATATCGTTTACCACGGGTTCCGCACCTAAAACCCTGTCCAATCATGTGGTGATCAGCTATCCGCTGGAAGGGCAGAATTATATGCTCAAGGATGAATTCCCGGGTAAAAAAGGAATTATTATGCTGGATCAGTACTGGCCCGAACCCTTCCAGCTGGATAATGTGTTGCGGCCTGACTTAAAGGTAACTTTTATAGCGCAGAATGACGGCACAAAAATAGAAAGAAACTTCTCGGTAAACGGTAATAAAATTGAATTTGACCTGCCGGGTACTCTGAAAAACAGCACTACCTACCGGATGTACCTGAGCGTGGAAACCACCGTGGCCGAAAAGCAAACTGCCAGCATCAACCTGGAAAAGAACACTGCATCGAATACCCCGAAGGTGGCGGTACTGAATACGGCGGGCACCGCTTATGGAGGAATGGAAGAAAGCCGGACCGTCAAGCTGGTAAACGAAGCCATTGAGGCCAGGCTTATCAACCCCGCCACCATCACAGCGGGTATTTATACCCAGGGTAAGGTGGTCAAAACCTATGAGCCTAAAGTGGGGCGGAATATCTTCGAGCTGATTTTCAGAACCAGCCAGTTCAATACGTTCCAGGAAAAGATGGCCTCCTTTGGCAGTACCATGACCGGGAACCCCATGGCCGGCCTCAGCGGAATAGCGTATGATGGCATAACGGCTACTTCGGGTATTAAATATGCTACCTACGGGCTGAACTTTGCCCAGGGACCGGAACGGTTTGATGAATGGGAGATTAAAGGGATTAAAAGAGATGTGGGCGAATCTAATTCTGCACTTAAAGGGATGGTTATCCCGCCTTTACTACGGGTGGATATGCCGTTCGACAAAACCAGGGAGAATGACAAGACCATGGACGCGCTATACGTCACGGGGGTAATAGGAGCCACGGCCTCCCGGCTGGATCTGCAGCTGGGGGTGCCTGCCCTCCGCGGAACATTGAAACGGCCGGATTACACCATCAACACCCGGACCAGCTCTTATACCGGGCGGATCAACCTGACCAGCGGAACGGCCAGGGCCAGCACCGCCCAGTCTGACAAGCTTACCGTGCTGTATGAACGCGATAAATACTTTGCGCATGACCTGGCCCTGCTGTGGCAGGCAGCTGCCCATTATCGCCTGTATAAAGGAACTTTTGACCTTTATTATAAAGGTATGGTCAAAGAGAAAGACCGGATCGCAGAAATTATGAAAACGCCCGGCTGGTTTTCCAATATAAAGCTCATTGATGAGCTGAGCAGCCTGTTGAATATGAATGCAAAGTACACGTACGACAAGTTCATTACGCATCATACGGCACTCGCCAAAGGGCAATACGGCTCCATATCCATTACGCCGGGTTACGAAGAGTATTTCTGGCTCTACAAGCCTTTCGAGACCGTATCTTCTAAAATCCTGGATATCCGGTATAAGCCCCTGCCTGAGAACAGCACCCGTACGCTCCGGTTCTCGTATGGATTCGGGTTTGGAAGCCAATTGCTTAATGCTACAAATGAAGACGCTTATAAAATCAATCCCTACCTGTCTTTTTTAAGCCAATACCAGAAAAACAATATACAGAAGAGCCTTACACTGAAAGTCCCGTCAGTGTCTGACAGGGTTACGGAGATTTCCTCTACGTCTGTACAGTTGATTCCTTTCACCATTTTCCCCTAAAAACAGAGAGCTATGGATTTCAAGAATATCATTCCCGGGTTTTACCTTCCGTTGAAGGTCGCGGTAGTCCTGCTGCTTTGCCTGCCCGCCTGTCCTTCATCGGGGCAGACACAGCCATCCCCGAAGGCAGATTCGGTTAGCCGTCAGTCGGGCCTGGCTATCCTTTCCAAGGCTTACGGCGACTCGGTGGTGCTGCGTTGGGCGCCTACTGACGGCGTGGTCTGGTCGGCCAGCCGGCACAAAGGGTACAGCCTCTACCGCATCAATTATCGTGTAGACGGCGGCACCGATACGGTATTGCTTACACCCCCGGTGCGGCCGCAATCGCTGGAAATGCTGAACAAAAAAGCCGGCAGCAAAAATAAATACCTGGCCATGGCAGCTCAGGCGCTCTATGGCAAAGATTTCAGGGTGACCGAAGAGCAGCCCACCAGCTTTCTCGATGAGATACAACAGCAGAGCGATGCCTACAACCTGCGTTTCTTTGTGGCTATGCAGGCCGCCGACCTCTCACCCGAAGCCGCCGATGCCCTGGGGCTGAGATGGGTGGATAAAACCGTTAAGAAAGGACTGTATTACGGGTATATTGTACGAAGCGACACCGCCACGCTGTCGGGAGAAGTAATGCCCGGCATTACCAAAGTCATCAATATGCCTCTCGAAAAACCATTCGTCCCGCAGGGGCTGGAAGGCATAAGCGGAGACCGGCAGATTGAGCTGCACTGGTACCGCAGGCAGCCGGGCGACTTCAGCTATTACTATATAGAACGCAGTGATGACGGTGGTAAAACCTACAAACGCCTCACCGTTGAGCCGTATTTCTCGCCGTATGACCCGGCTATGGCTAAAGGTGACAGCCTGGCGGCAGAAGCTGCAACTCTGCTCGAAAACAGCCAGGTTTTTGTTGACAGTGTACAACAGAACTACAAAGACTATTATTACCGCATTGCGGGCATTGACGCCTTCGGCGATGTAAGCCCTTTTACCCTGCCGCTTAGAATTCATGCGGTAGACAAAACCCCGCCTGCTGCAGTGATTATTGACAGTGTGGTGAATGTTTCTCAGAACCGCCTGCTGGTGAAGTGGAAAGATGCGCAAAAGGCCCCGGACCTGGCCGGGTATTTTGTGGCAAAGGGAAATGATATAGCAGGCCCTTTTGAACCCCTGCACAAAAACCTGTTGTCCAAAGAAACCACTTACTTTCTCGATACTACTTCCACCGGGAGCGAAAAAAATTATTACGTGGTCGCCTCCCTTGATACCGCCGGGAACTATACCTACTCCATTCCCCGCCTGGGCATTATCACAGATACCACTCCTCCGGGCAAGCCCACCGGCCTGACCGGGCTAATGGATAAAACCGGGGTGGTAGGCCTGCAGTGGGATCCCAACCCCGAAGCCGACGTGAAAGGCTATAAGGTGTATTATTCGTATAACCCCGACAAAGACTATATTATGCTGACCAATTACCCCATTGCGGTCAATACTTTTGTAGACAGCCTGAGCCCCGAATCGCTGGAAAGAGTCGTTTATTACAAAGTAGCGGCCCTTGATTTCCACGGGAACCACTCCGACTATTCCGATGTGCTGAAGATAAACATGCCCGTGGTGGCCCCTACCAGCCCCGTAGCCAAAAGCATTTACATAGAAGACGGCCGTGTTCACGTGGAATGGATCGGCAGCAGCAGCGAATACGTCAGCGAATATGAAATTTTCAGGAAAGTGAAAGGCGATCCGGAGTGGTCACCGGTAGGAAAGAAAACCCGCAATATGCGTAACCCTGACTTTGCTTTCACCGACTCGCTGACTACCGCCGGCAAAGAATACAGCTATACGGCCGAATCGGTGGATATGACCGGCATACGTTCCGAAAAAGCATTCCCGGTAAACATCCTGAACAACCAGACCAACGTACTGAAAGTACCCGAAAACCTGAAAGCAGCCTATTCTGACCGCGAGAATGCCCTTAAAATCACCTGGGACTACCCGGACACCCCGGCCTGCTTTTTTATCCTGTACAAATCAGAAGACAATGAATCGCCCGGCCGGTGGGCCTCAAAAGACGGCCATGAACGCTCGGCAACCGATCAGGCCGTGCAAAAAGGCCATACCTACCGCTATCGTATCGAAGTCAGGCAGCAGGACGGTAACCTGCGCTCGGAAAAAAGCAGGGAAGTGCGTATTTCAATCCCGTAGCTGCAAGGCAGGAACAGAATACTTTTTGGGCTTCATCCCGATATGCTTTTCAAAAACCCGGCTAAAATGACTCAGGTTGGAAAAGCCCAGCCGGTACCCTGCTTCGGAAACGGAAAGCTTCTTTTCCTTCAGTAAGCGGGCGGCTTCCTGCATCCGGAACGCCTGGTAATAATGAAAGATGCTGTCGCCGAAGATCTGCCTGAACAGCCGTTTAAGCTTAGTCGGGCTCATACTCGCCTGCACGGCCAGCTCATGAATAACCGGTGGGGTATCCGGATGCTCCAGCATGCTCTGCTTTACCCTGTAAATGGCCCGGATGTCTTTACTGTTCAGGGCGTACAGGTGTTTCTCTTCCCGTCTTTCCAGCTCCACGAGGAGCCGGCAAATCAGCTCCTCTGCCTTTATCCGCATAAAATAACGCTCAAAGGTTTCTCCAACCGGTATCGTTACGATCTCATCCGCAATTTTCTGCAGAGACGGCGAAACGATCTGCTCAAATACCAATGGCTGTGTGTTTTGCAGGAGGCTCTGCAGTACCGTTGACCTCTCCGGGCCGTCAAACAGCCCGCTTAAATAGCCTGCATCCACTTCTATATTGATAGTAGCGGTGTTGGAATGCACTGAAATTACTTCGTCTGTATTGATCCGGCTGGTAGCAATAAGCACTGACGGCGCCGTTTCCGGTTGCCGTGCAGCCGGTTCCCGGAAAATATGCTGAAACTTGAAAAACAATATTCGCCGGGAAATGTCCTTTTCCGGGTTCTCAACAATAATATCCTCGTTCAGCCGGTAATTGCTGATCAGCATCCGGATGTGCTCATTGAAAACAAACCCTTTGCAATATCCCTCACCGTATTCTTCCGGGATATCCAGTTGCCTGTTTTTAATTTCTGTTCCCAGCAAACGGGCCAGCCGGGTAAGAATAGCAGGTATCATCTATATGGTCTTATACGACTATTTTGAAGCCTAATATAACTATTTTATCCATAACATATCCATCAATTTTGCACAAAAATTAGACAAGTCAATGAAACCGGGAAAATATACACCAGGAATTATACTGGGAATCGTGCTGCTTAACTCCATCGGGTTCTCCATTGTGTTACCGCTACTGCCGTTCCTGGTAGCTCAGTACCTTCCTGCTGACCGGGTGGTGGTAGGCATGAGCACGCTACTGTCGGTGTTTGCCGCATGCACATTTTTCGCAGCACCTGTTCTGGGGACTTTGAGCGACCGGTACGGACGAAAGAGCCTGCTGCTCATCAGCCTCCTGGGTTCTGTGGCCGGTTATATCCTTTTTGGCATCGGGGGTTCACTAGGAATACTATTCCTGGGGCGCATCATTGACGGGCTCACCGCCGGCAACATCAGTATTCTTTTTGCCTGTATATCCGATACTACCGAACCCGGAAAAAGAGCCCGGTGGTTTGGCTACATCGGTGCCGTGATGGGAATGGGAAAGATAGGCGGGCCCGCATTGGGCGGACTGCTGGGCAGCATCTCCGTTGGCCTGCCCTTCTTTATTACGGCCGGGCTGATATTCCTTTCGGCAGTGGCGGTGTATGTATTGCTGCCTGAATCCTTACAGCCCGAAAAGCGGACCAAAACCATAAGCTTCAAAAGCCTGAATACCTTTTCTCACCTCGATGAAATGTTCCGGAACACCCATATAAAGCGGCTGTTGCTGCTGGGCCTGTTGTTCTATGCGGCATTAGGGACTTTCCAGTTCAATTTCACGGTTTTTCTCAAAGACGTTTATACGTGGAGCCCGGCACAAATCGGGAGCATCCTGACCTTAGCCGGCCTGTGTGAAATTGCCGCCAGGGCTGCCGTATTCCCCACCCTGTTACGCTATTTCAACGAAAAAAGCATCGGCATAGCCGGTTTAATGCTGCTGGCCATAGGCCTGGGGCTGATCGTAATGAGCCTGTATGTGCACTCAGCAATAATTATTTCGCTTGCCGTATGCAGCATTATTACCGGCGAAGGTTTATTTGACCCGGTTTACAACGGGAAATTATCACAATCGGCCGGAGAAAACCAGCAGGGCAAGCTGCAGGGGGTAAACCAGAGCTTGCAGGCTGCCAGCAATGTAATCATTCCGCTGGGCGCCGCAGCCATCTATTTTTACAGTCCCGGCCTGTTATATGCCGCCGCCGGCAGTATTGCACTTGCTGCGATATACATGTATGCGGCAAAAATACAAAGTAACCGGAATTTCGGCGGGGGAATCCGATGAAAACGTTATTCAGTAAATAGAGGGATTTTTACATCATTTCACTACCATTACAACTTTTTGGGTCTGGCGGAAGTCTATTATATAAGGAGCCCCCGGGCGAAACAATTTTGTTCCTCATATACTCATGAAAACGAGAAAATCGATCAAAGGCATACTGCCAGGCAATACCTGTTTTAGGGTGTTGCTCGGCATATGGATTACCTTTTCAGGTTGTAAAAGCGACACTTTCTTTATTGACCCTCAAAATCCCGTTTTGGGCAAATGGGTTTTGATACAGATGAACGATACCCGTGTGGAGTCAGACGAATATCAGGAATTTCTCCCTGACAATGTCCTTCGTTTTTATCGGTTTAATGAAAGCGTCCCTTTCTCAGAAAGCATTTACCGGATCAACGACAGCCTCCTGTTAAAAGGCCGGATATCAGAAAACGGCCGGTTTGCCGGAGAAGCGTACAAATACCTGTTTTTCGACAAAGGCACCAAACTTAAGTTAATTCCCGATTATGATAATACTACTATTTTCAGTATTGCACCTATTCCGGTAACCATTTATAAACGCATAAAATAAATGGGAAGCCTTATAATTTGCTTTGCTGTGAAAATATCTATCCGGGTCAATCAGGTTTGCTTCTCTCATTTCTATGTAAACATCATAAAAATCTTTAACGCCACCTATTGCACCTGCTGCCGAACCTATCCCAAAACTGACACCACCACCTATAGCCTCGCCCGAGGCAATCCGTACAGGTATAAACGCTAATTGTCCATCGGGGTCTACAAAATGCCACGGTGATTAAGGATATTTCTTCTAATTCATTAATTAAATAGTGAATGTCTTCAATAATGAAAAGATTATATATCTTCATATTATAAAACAGAGGGAAGAGTTTTCCATCATGGAAAAGCAAATTGAAATTTATCAGGGTGTTGACGGCCGTACTCAGATTGAAGTCACATTTGAGCAGGATACGGTTTGGCTAAATCGTATGCAGCTGGCTACCCTTTTTGATAGAGATGTTAAAACAATAGGGAAACACATCAATAATGTTTTTTTAGAAGAAGAACTGAACAAAGAATCAGTTGTCGCAAATTTTGCGACAACTGCTACAGACGGTAAAACCTATCAGGTAGAGCACTATAATCTTGATCTTATCATATCTGTTGGCTATCGGGTCAAATCTAGGCAAGGAACAAAGTTTCGCCAATGGGCAACACAATGTCTGAAAGAATATCTGGTACAGGGCTATGCCATAAATGAAGCTCGCCTGGCTCAGAAGCAACAAGAAATACAAACCCTGAAAGACGGAATCAGGATATTAAGCCGAGCAATCGAAAACACAAACAATGATATCGGATCAATAGCAAAACTTGTGGAGAGTTAGATTTTAGGCATAGATTTGACAAAGTCTGAAGAGGAAGATCCAAAGTTAGTGCAATTTTAGTCCATAAAAAGAAGAAAGGCAGCCAGGATAACCTAACTGCCTTATTTTCAGCGTAGCGGGAACAGGACTCGAACCTGTGACCTTCGGGTTATGAGCCCGACGAGCTGCCAACTGCTCCATCCCGCGATATTGGACTACAAAGGTACGGAGATTTTTTTAAAATGCAATACATTGATGAAAAATAAACGGATTTTTTGTTTTTCCGGGCCGGAGGGCGCTGTTACAGGTCACCTGCCTGCGGCCGGATAACGATCTCCTCCATCACCGCAGAGGGTGAAAGCCGAAACGCCGCCCATACAGCTTCTGCCACATCTGCTGCCCGGATAAAGCGGGTATCCGGGAGGTCCGTGCCTGCCCAGCTGTCGGTAAGCGTGGCACCCGGCATAACAGACGTAACCTTAACACCGGTTTCTTTCAATTCCTCCCGCAGGCTCTTACTGAAACCCAGCAGGGCAAACTTTGAAACCGAATAAGAACCGCTATGGGGATAAGCCGCGAGGCTCGCAATAGAACATATATTGAAAATATGCGCACAACCCGCCGCTTTAACCCGGCTGATCAGCTTGCGGGTCAGGTAATAGGCGCTCCATACATTCGTATCCAGCTGTACCCGCAGGTTCTGCTCGTCTTCTTCCAGCAGCTTCCCCGGAATAAACACCCCCGCATTATTCACCAGCACAGAGACCGGCCGGTTCAGGGCCAGCACAAAATCACCAAAGGCTTCCACCTCCTCTTTCCGCGAAACATCGGCACTGAAAATATGCAAAGCCGCCGGCTCAAGAGTGGCCGTCAACTCCTCCAGGAGGGCGAGGTTCCGGGCACAGACCGCCACGTCATATCCTTCCCCTGAAAATTTTTCAACAAGGGCCCTTCCTATACCTTTTGACCCGCCGGTCACTACAACTAATTTTCGCATCTTTTATTTATTTTGACAAAAATACAGGAAACCCCGGGTATACTTTATATAAAATTTCACCGGATTACGGGCTCATCACATGCTATAGATGCTTACCTTTGTACCCTAATAATGAAGTGGCATGTTTAGAAAATTCGGGAAATTCCTCCTGTTTCTCTATGAACTTTTCACGCGACGCGAGAGCCTGAAGGTTTACTGGAAGCGTTTTATAGACGAATGCATGATGATCGGGATAGACTCGCTTCTCATCGTCTGTATCGTGGCATTTTTTATCGGGGCCGTAACCTGCGTGCAGATCAACGCCAACCTGGTGAGCCCCATCATACCTACCTATATTGTGAGTAACATCGTGCGGGACATGATGCTGCTGGAGCTCTCCTCCACCTTTATCTGTGTGATCCTGGCCGGTAAGGTAGGCTCCAATATCGCGTCAGAGCTGGGCACCATGCGGATCACCGAACAGGTGGAAGCCCTGGAGGTGATGGGCATTAACGCCGCCTCCTACCTGGTGCTGCCCAAAGTACTGGCCGCCTTTGTCATGTTCCCGATCTTATCCATTCTTTCCGGGTTTATCGGGATCGTCGGCGGGTACATCGCCGGAACAGCCACCGGCATCATCACCCCGGAACAATACGTCTACGGTATCCGCTTCTCCTTCATCCCTTTCAACCTGGTCATTCCGATCATTAAATCGGCCGTTTTCGGGATCCTGATTGCTACTATTTCTGCGTATAAAGGATTTTACACCCGCGGCGGCGCGCTTGAAGTAGGTAAAGTTTCTACCACCGCCGTAACCAACAGCTGTATAGCCATACTGATCGCCGACTACCTCTTAGCTGAACTTCTGACATGATAGAAATTAAGAATATTAGTAAAAGCTTCAACGGCCGTAAGGTGCTCGATAATGTTTCCGGGGTTTTCAAAGACGGAGAAACCAGCCTGGTCATCGGTGCCAGCGGTACCGGGAAAAGCGTTTTGCTGAAATGTATGCTTGACCTGGTCACCCCCGATACCGGTGAAGTGCTCTACGACGGACGGGAATTCCTGCATAAATCGGAAAAAGAGCGGATCGATGTACGCCGGGAAATGGGCGTGCTCTTCCAGGGCGGAGCCCTTTTTGACTCCCAGACCGTATTTCAGAACGTGAAGTTCCCGCTGGATATGCTGACCACGCAAAGCGAAGCGGAAAAACGCGACCGGGTGGAATTTTGCCTGAAGCGCGTAGGACTCGAAGCGGCAGGCAATCGTATGCCCTCTGAAATCTCCGGCGGTATGAAGAAACGGGTAGGCATTGCCCGGGCCATCGTGCTGAATCCCAAATACCTTTTCTGCGATGAGCCCAACAGTGGCCTCGACCCCCTGACCTCCATCCGGATCGACGAGCTCATCCAGGAAATCACCCAGGAATACGGCACCACCACCGTGGTGATCACGCACGACATGAACTCGGTGCTCTCCATTGGCCAGAATATCAAATTTCTTTACGAAGGAAAGAAGATCTGGGAAGGCGACAGCAAAACCATACTCGAAACCGACCTCCAGGAGCTGGACGAGTTCGTCTTCTCTAATCATGCCCTGAAGCAGCTCAGAGGCTAAGCCCGCTTTCCCGCAAAGCAATCATTGTTCAAACATCGAAGGCTCCCTGACGGCTTTCCGGAGGTAGTTGAACAGCTTTCCGCCGTGGGCGGCATCGGCCACTCGGTGATCCAGGGCTGCCGATATTTTAATGACCCGCCGGGGTACCACCTGTCCTTCATGCACCCAGGGCATCTCTCTTACCCTGCCCAGGATCAGCACCAGGCTGACATTCCCCGTAGGCATCAGCGCCGGGTAGCCTCCATCTAAGCCCAACGTTCCTACATTCGATATAATATACGTACCGAAAGACTGTGCCGAAAGGCCTAACGCAGGTATTGCGATACCCAGGTCAAGGATAATCAACCGGATAAGGCCATACACCCATTTCCGGAAAGGCCAGGGAATATTCCCCAGTGCCCCCTTCATGCGGTTCGCTTTGGACTCTTCGCCCTGCACCGCCTCTTCAATGCCTGCCGTAAGCTCATCAACCACCTCCCGGTAGTTTTTCTTCTCAGGGTCGCAAACTTTGATAGAGCTCATATCGCCCGAAGGCATACGCAGGCTTACCGAGGCCGTCAGCCGCTCAAACGGGTATATTTTACCCCGCTTCAGGTAAGTATTGAATTCGGGAATATGTTCAGCAATGGCCCGGCCCGTGGCCAGCGTAAAAAAGTGGGTAAGGGTAACCTTCGTACCTTTTTTCCGGAGCTCCGAGATATATTTTTCCAGGTCGGTCACATCCAGCTCGGCCGATCCCAGTATTTTGGAGTCTGTTGGTTTACGGTAAATGGTAGAGGCCGTCAGCCGCCAGGGCGTATTGAATTTTTCCATAATAAATGCCCGAATATAACAGGTCAGGCCGTTTCATGCAACGCCCCGGCGATCTATCCATCAATAAAACGCATCCTCAAAATGCACGATCTCAAAAACCGGGTATTCCACAATGGAAATCATATCAAACCGCACCCGGGCCGGCTTGGGTTTGTTCCACAGGTACCGGGCTGCCCCTCGCTTGATCGCATTGATTTTGGCCCGTGTAAGGGTGGTTTCAGGAAACCCGTAATCGGCATTGGCTTTGACACGAACCTCCACGAAGACCAGCAGGTCTCCTTTCTGTACAATGAGGTCAATCTCCGAATTGAGGGAAGTAAAGTTGCGGTCCAGGACGGTATACCCCTTTCTGACCAGGAAATCTGCAGCATACTCTTCTCCGAGTTTTCCTTTGTCGAGTTTTTCGCTCATATTTGTTCTTTCTTTTAAGTTGGCGAATGAAAAATAAACAGGTGAAATTCACTGACCTGGGCCTTATGGATTACAAGGAAGCCTGGGATTACCAGGAAAAGCTCTTTGCGCAGGTTGTGGATATAAAGTTAGCAAACCGGAACAACAATACCGCAGAGTCCACGCCCAATTACCTGCTTTTTTGCCAGCATCCGCATGTTTTTACCCTGGGCAAAAGCGGGAGTATAGACCATCTGCTGGTAAACGACGAGGAACTGAGCCGGAAAGAGGCCACTTTTTACAAAATAAACCGGGGCGGCGATATCACCTACCACGGGCCGGGACAGCTGGTAGCTTACCCCATATTTGATCTCGATAACTTCTTCACGGATATTCACCGGTATGTGCGTTTCCTCGAAGAATCGGTTATCCGTACCTGCGCCGATTACGGCATTACAGCGGGCAGAATCCAGGGACTTACCGGGGTTTGGCTGACAGACGGCATGCCCAGGAAAATATGCGCCATTGGCGTGAAATCGAGCCGGTGGGTAACCATGCACGGACTGGCCATGAACGTAAATACCGACCTCAGTTATTTCGGGAACATCATTCCCTGCGGCATAGACGACAAAGCCGTTACCTCCCTGCAGCAGGAGCTGGGCCGCGAAATCCCCCTCCGGGAAGCAGGAGAAAAATTAAAGCAGCACCTCGGCGATTTGTTTGAAATAGAATGGATATAAAGTCACACATCATCTCCCTGAAAAGCAGGTATCCTTTCCGGATCACCCACGGGGTAAGAACAGAAACCTCTACGTTTATCGTGGAATTGCATGACGGGTCTTTAACCGGTTACGGTGAAGCCACCCCCGTACCCTATTATGGGATCACGCCCGAAGGTATGAACGTGCTGATGGAAGCTCACCGGGAAGCCATTGAAACCGCCCCGTGGGATCATCCCGCTCAATTATGGGAACATCTCCGTCCTTTAATAGGTCACAACCATTTTCTTCAGTGCGCCATTGACATCGCTGCCTATGACCTGTGGGCCAAAAGGCACGGGAAAACCGTATACCAGATGCTGGGGCTGGATATTTCCCGTATTCCCTGCTCCGATTATACCATCGGCATGGATGAGATCCCGGAGATGATCCGGAAAATGAAGGAATTTGATTTCCCTATATACAAAATCAAGCTGGGTACCGACCACGACATAGCAATTGTGGAAGCGCTGCGGAAAGAGACCGATGCCGTTTTCCGGGTAGATGCCAACACCGCCTGGACCGTAGAGCAGACTATTGATTTTTCAGGAAAAATGAAAGCCCTCGGCGTAGAATTTATTGAACAGCCGTTAAAACCGGGCGATTACGAGGGAATGAAAGAAGTAATGGCCCATACCGCACTACCGGTGATAGCAGATGAAAGCTGCATTACGGAAGAAGACGTTCAGAAATGCGTGGGTGCTTTTTCGGGCATTAATATAAAGCTGGCCAAATGCGGCGGCATTACACCCGGCTTACGGATGATCGCCGAAGCAAGAGCGCACAACATGCAGCTAATGATGGGCTGTATGACCGAATCCAGCATCGGCATCTCGGCCATTGCCCAGCTTCTGCCCCTTCTCGACTACGTAGACATGGACGGTATCCTGCTCATTGCCAACGATCCCGCTGACGGCGTATACCTCGAAAAAGGCCGGGCTGTATTCCCTGACCGGCCGGGTATCGGCGCTTTTTTAAAGATTTAAAAAATATCAAACTTGAAAACTTTGATTATCAATAGGAATATTTCTATTTTTGCACCTCAAAATTTTATTTTAGGTAAATTATCTATCCGATAATCAGCATTTTTAAAACATATAATGGCAATAGTTAACAAAATCAGAGAGAAGTCAGGAATAGCAGTAGTAGTCATTGCAGTTGCGCTACTCCTATTTATTGTTGGAGGAGATTTCCTGGCGAGTTCAAAAAGAGGTGGGCTCTTTGGAAATAGCAACAGCGTGGGAGAAATCAACGGTACCACCATCGATTTTCAGCAATTTGCCGGCCTGACCGAAGCACAAAGAGTGCAATTCGAAGGATCTGCAGGCCGTTCGGCTACCGAACAGGAGCAGGCCCAGATCAGGGAGCAGGTATGGGAAAAACTTATTTTTAACTATGTTTATGCTGAGGCATTCGAGAAAATAGGGATCACTGTTTCAGACGATGAGCTGAGAGAAATGGTGCAGGGGCCCAAAAATATCCATCCGTTTGTGAAGCAGCAGTTCAGCGACCAGAACGGGAATTTTGATGCCACCACCCATGCCAATTTCATTGCCGCTTATGCCAATAACACCATGCCGGCCGAGCAGAGAGCCATGTGGGATAACTTTAAGCGTGAGCTCAGAGATGTCAGAATGAGAGAAAAATATGCCAACCTTCTGAACAGCTCCAGCTATATCACCAAAGCAGAGGCCAAAGCAGAATACGTAAATACTACAGAAAAAGCCAGCGGGAAATACCTCTATGTACCGTTCTACTCCATGGCAGATTCTACCGTAAAAATCTCTGACGGTGACATCAAAAATTACTACAGCAAGCACAAAGACCAGTTTAACCCGTACGACAGCCGGAGCCTTACCTACGTAACATTCAGCCTTCTGCCTACCCGTGAAGACAGTGTGGCGCTGATGAACGACCTGCGTGAGCTGGCCAAAGGAATGGCCGCCGCACCGGATCCTGTAGCGTATGCCAACGAAAACTCGGATATCAGAACACCCGGCGTACGTGCTGCCAACGAGCTCAGCCCTGAGCTGAAAGATGCATTGAACAATACCATAGTAGGCGCCCTGGTGGGTCCTTTCAAAGAAGGAACCACCTACGCCATTCACAAATACCTGGGTACTGAAACCGACGATAACTATACGGTACGCGCCAGCCATATCCTGTTCCGGGCTGACAGCACCATGACCGAAGAGCAACGCAATGAAGCCAGAACCAAAGCCCTTGAGGTGCTGAACATGGCTAAATCAGGAATAGACTTCAGCATGCTGGCCCGCCAGTACGGTAGCGACGGAACCGCCCAGACCGGCGGAGATCTCGGGTCTTTCCAAAACGACGGAAAGATGATCAAGCCGTTTGAAGATGCCGTATTCGGCTTCTCAGGAACCGGCGTGCTTCCTAACCTGGTTACCACCGACTTCGGATACCACATTATTAAAGTAACCGAGCCGAAATCGAACCTCAAATACAAGCTGGCTACCATTACCAAAGAGCTGCATGTGGGTGAAGAAGGTTCCAATGAAATATTCCAGAAAGCTTCAGAGCTGATGAACAGCGCCAGAACCATCAAAGAACTGGAAGAAGCCGCTAAAAAAGACAACTCGCTTACGGTATTTACCGCTGACAATATCCAGCCGGGAAGCCCTTACGTAAATACACTGAGAAACGCCAAAGAACTGGTGCAGTGGGCTTACGGCAAAGATGCCAAAGTAGGGAAAGTAGCTGACCGGGTATTTGTGCTGGAAGACAGCTACGTGGTAGCAGGCCTGAGAGCAGCCAGTGACAAAGACAGCCCTAAAGCAGAAGACTTCAAAGACCTGATCGCAGCCAGGCTCAGAAACGACAAGAAAGCTGAGCTGATCGCTAAAAAGCTGGGTGACGGTAAAGGCGACCTGTCACAAATTGCCGCTAAATACGGTGCAGGAGCCCTGGTGGAAGAAGTGGAAGACATCAGCCTCCAGACCGGTATGCTGAACAGCGCCGGCTTTGATCCTGTGGCTATCGGTAAGCTTTTCGGCTTAAAGCCCAATACCAGGAGCAAAGTATTCACCGGTGACTCGGGCGTATTCATCATGGAGAATACAGGCAAGACCACCGCTCCGCAAATTGCTGACTACAGCCAGTACAAAGGCATGATCCAGCAAAGAAGCATGGGCATGGGCGGTATGATCGGCGAAGAAATACTGAGAGCCAACGCGCACATAGAAGACAACCGCGCAAAGATGTTCTAAGCATCTTTCAACAACATAAAAAAGGCGGACCGGGTAACCCGGTCCGCCTTTTTTATACGCTATTCTTGTGCTATGCATCCGGCGCTGTATCCGGGTCTAACGTCTTCATAACCTCTGCCAGGGGCTTCATGCGTTCCGTAACCACCGGCACCGGCTCTTCCAGGTCATTATCCTCTTCATACGGGATCACGTCCAGGATCTTCGTAGCACCTATATCGGTAATGATATAATCCTGCACGGTACCCAGCTTGCTTTCCAGGATCGTATACGCATCTTTGATAGTATGAGCGTTCAGAAGAAAAGCATAAGGCACCTTTTTCTCCCGCTGGGTCTTCTCATCAAAAACAATATACGAAACCTTGCATTTGAACCAGATTTCTGAGCTGTTTTCCTCAAAATACACTTCGTTCAGCTTCATTTTGTTAAGCCCTGTCAGCTGAAAATCCGGAACTTCAGCCGCCAGATGCTGGTAAGCCCGGGCTTCCGCATCGGTATAAGACACGGCATCAAACAGGTAAACCTGGTTAATATTGCGTGCCACTCCTTTCTCATCTTCCTGTACAAATTTTATTTTTGCCTGAAACCAGGTTGCCATACTGATATTGTTTTTAATTTCTAACTAATTCAATTGCTCCGAAGACTCCCGCACTGTCTCCCAGCTTGGGTTTCAGGAAACGGGTCTCCACTTTTTTATTGTTAAAGATGTGCGCTTTCAGCTTTTCCGGTCCGTCGGTATACAGCTCTTCAATATGACTGACACCGCCGCCGAAAACAATCACATCCGGGTCCAGCACATTAACAATGTAGCTCACGGCCTTAGCGAAAGAATCGGTCAGGAAATGCACGGTCTGTGTGGCATACGGGTCTGACTGGTCCAGGTGGCGCCGGTAGATCTCTTTCAGGGGCAGCTTATTGCCCGAGAGCCGGCTGTAATATTTCTCAAGCGCCGGGCCCGCAAAAACGGTTTCATTGCACCCTCTTTTGCCGCAATAGCAGGGTTCTCCTTCCGGGTCAAAGGTATTATGCCCCCATTCACCCGCTATGCCGTGCTTGCCGTTCAGCACCTTCCCATTCACAACCACACCGCCGCCTACACCCGTACCCAGGATAACACCGAATACCACGTTGGCATCCATATCTTTTGCAGCACCTTCTGTAGCCTCTGCCAGGGCAAAACAATTGGCGTCATTGGCCAGCTCTATCCGTATCCTGAACAGGGCCTCCAGGTCTTTCTTCAGGTTTTTCCCGTTGATAGCCGTTGTGTTGCAGTTCTTCATGGTTTGCAAACCCGGATCCAGGGTACCCGGCGTACTGAAGCCAATGGCAGAAGGGCTCAGGCCCGTCTTCTTTTTCAGAATATCTATCAGGTGCGATATCTGTGAGAGAATGTGCTCATACCCCTGGTCGGCTTCGGTAGGAACCCGTTCCCTGGCCAGGATCTCATCGGTTTCACGGTCGATAACAATGCCTTCAATTTTGGTTCCGCCCAGGTCCACTCCCCAAAGATGCTTCATATTTTACTCGTTTTTAGTGGACGAAATTACGCATTAAAGTGTTTCTGCCCGAATTTATTTTCCAGAAACTTTGCCAGCTCTTTCCCCTTTTTTACCAATAGCTTTCCGGCATTCTGCATGGCTTCTTCTCGGGTAACCCAGTCCCCGGTGAGCGAGAGCTGCAGGAGTATTGAACCGGAACGCAGCGGCGCTTCCACCTGGCCGGCCACGATAATAAATTTGGGTTCGGCACCTAATGCCAGCACCCGTGATACCAGCTTCCCGTGGTGCGTCTGTCGGTCGATACGGCCTTCTCCGGTCACCACAATATCGGCAGAAGCCACCTTCCTTTCCAGGCCCGCCTCCCGGAAAAGAAGCGGGGTGGCAGGAACGATGTCTGCCCCCAGGAAAAGATGCAGGCCACCGGCCAGACCACCGGCTGCCCCTCCGCCCGGTATCCGGTTTACTGCCGCACCGGGAAATAACGCGGCAATATTCTTCATGCCGGCCTCCAGCAGCCTGCGCATGGCCGGGGTGGCTCCTTTTTGTGCGGCATACACGTGCGTGGCTCCGTTCGTTCCGTAAAAAACGTTGGTCACATCGGTAGCTACCGTTATAGCAGGAAGCCGCAACCCTTCAGGCCTGTTATACGAAGCAATATCTTTCAGGTTGCCGCCGGCCGGGACAATTTCCGTTCCGTTTCCGGAGAAAAAAGTAAATCCCAGTGCGTGCAGCGCTCCGAGGCCGGCATCGTTGGTAGCTGAACCGCCGGCAAAAATAACGATCCGGCGAAACCCCTTTCCTGCCGCCTTTTTAATATTCTCTCCCAGCCCGTATGTACTGGTCACCATCGGGTTATACTCTTCTTCTCTCAGGCGGGTAAGTCCGCAGGTAACGGCCATCTCCAGGTAGGCGGTATCTTCGTGGCCCAGGTAATATCCGCCCATCCTTCTTCCCAGCGGGTCGTGAGCCATAAACCGGTATTTTGTTTTTCCTGCTGCCAGCATTTCCAGTGAGCCCTCTCCGCCGTCAGCCACGGCCACTACCTCAACATCTGCGTCAGGATTTTGCGCACGAAGGCCCCTGGCCAGGTATTCCCCCACCTGCCTGGAGCTTAGCGTACCTTTGAAAGAGTCAGATGCCACCAGTATTTTCATAACCTGTAAAACAAAGGGTTTCCCGGTAACGTGTTCCGGGTTTCACAAGGTGAAATTAAAATAAATATCGACCCGTACCTGTTCCGGTAACAGATAAAAAGTTTACATTTGAATTATTAACCAATCGCACAGAACGGTCTTACAGCAGAAATGACCTTGTAAACCCCTCCTTCTGTGTTGAAAATGCATGATTGAAAAAAGTTTTTTCCTGGAGGCGTTTGACGGCCGGAAGATGTTTTTTAACCAGTGGACCAGCCATACCCCGGCAAAAGCCAGCCTTGTATTGATTCATGGAATGGGCGAGCACAGCGGCCGCTACCGGCACTTTGCAGAATATTTTACCGGGAATGGCGTAAACGTATACGCCGTAGATCTTTTCGGTCACGGCCGTACAGAAGGGACAAAAGGCCATACCCCCAGGATAGACGATTACCTCTGGCAGGTGGATTTCCTGGTAGGCATGATCGGGCAGCTGGGCCTGCCCCTGTTTATTTACGGACACAGCATGGGCGGCGGTGTGGTGCTCAACTATTTGTTTAAAAAGAACCCCCGGGTGGCAGGCGTAATTGTTTCGGCACCGGCCATTGAGCCCGGTTTTGAGATTTCCCGGAGCCGGATGACCGTAGGCCGTATAGGCCGTAAGCTGTTTCCTTCCCTGACCCAGAAAAACGGCCTCGATGTCAATGGGATCTCGCGTGACCCGGCGGTCATCAACGCCTATCATGCCGATCCCCTGGTGCACGATGTCATCTCTGCCGAAGTAGGCATGGGCGTGCTCGACTGGGGCAGATGGCTGGTTAACCTCCAGCGCGATGCCGTGGCTGTTTCCCTCCTTATCATGCACGGCGACAAAGATATGCTCACCAACCCCGATGCCAGCCGTAAGTTTGCAGCCAAGTTTATGAGCGGCGATGTTACCTTCAGGCTGTGGAAAGACTTCTTCCATGAGCTGCATAACGAACCCGGGAAAGAAGAGGTATTCCGCTATGTTTTGAACTGGATCATGGCCCGGCTGTAATCCTGGTATAATTTCAGGAAAATATTGAACTTTTAATTTCTTTCAGGCCGGATCCGGGCCTCAGGAAGAGAAATTATCCTACATTTCGGAAAAATTAAAGGGTGTCTCGTAAAAATCAATCCCTGGTCATATTGATCGTACTGGCGGTAGCATGGGGGCTGTCGTTTCTGTTTATAAAAAAACTGACCGCTGCCTTTTCCGGCATGGAGATCGGCGCAGGCAGGATTTTTGTGGCAGCGCTCTTTCTCCTCCCCTGGTCGGTTAAATACCGGGCTGATTTTCCCGTTCGCAAAGCCGTTCCCATTGCCCTCTCAGGACTTCTCGGCTATCTTTTACCCGCCCTTGTCTTCGGTACGGCAGGAAGCAGGATCAGCAGCTCGCTGTCGGGAACGCTGAACGCCACCACACCGGTTTTTGTACTCCTCGTAGGCTGGATCTTCTTCAGGAAACACATCTACCGGTACCAGTTTATCGGTATTTTTCTCGGTTTTATCGGGAGCCTGCTTCTGATATCAAGCGGTGAAGAGTTCTCTATTGACCTGAATAACCCCTATGCCCTGCTGGTGCTGGTGGCTACCATGATGTACGGAACCAACACCAACATCCTGAGTTATCACCTGACGGAAGTAAGACCCATTATCATCAGCTCATTTTCAATAGGCCTGATGGGGCTCCCGGCGCTGGGAATACTGGCTTTCACCGATTTCTTTCATAAGATATTCCTCCCCGAAAACACCGTCTATATCTTCTATTTCCTGGTACTGGGAGTAGTCAACTCAGGTCTCGCAGCCATTCTTTACAACTACCTTCTCAAAATCACCACCCCGGTTTTCGCCTCTTCCGTTACCTACCTCATCCCGGTAGTGGCCATGATTGCCGGTATAGCCGACGGCGAAAAGGTAGGCATCATTCACCTCTCGGGCATGCTGATCATTCTCTTCAGTATCTTTATCCTGAACAAGAAGGTTTCAAAGTAGTCTTTTAATTTGACGATTTAGAAATTATCTTTGTCAAAAAATAAAGTTTCATGTCTCTGAGATACAAAAGAATACTCCTGAAATTAAGCGGCGAAGCCCTCAACGGCGGAGATAAAAGCCAGATCATTAATCCCGACATCCTGGAAAGCTATGCCAAAGAGGTAGCTGAAGTGGTAAAAATAGGCTGCGAAGTAGCCATTGTGATCGGCGGCGGAAACATCTTCCGGGGTGCAGCCTCCAAATCAGGTATCGACCGTTCTCAGGGCGATTACATGGGCATGCTGGCCACCGTTATCAACGGCATGGCCATCCAGAGCGCCATGGAAGCAGAAGGCCTGAAAACCCGGCTGCTTTCAGCCATCAAAATGGAGCAGGTAGCAGAACCCTTTATCCGCAGAAGGGCCATCCGTCACCTTGAAAAAGGCCGGGTAGTGATCTTCGGGGCCGGTACCGGTAACCCTTACTTCTCTACTGACTCGGGAGGCGCCCTCAGGGCCATTGAAATCGGCGCGCAAATTCTCCTGAAAGGAACCAGCGTTGATGGCGTGTACAACGATGATCCGCGTAAAAACGCCGATGCCGTAAAATTTGACAGCATCGGCTTCGACGAGGTGATCGCCAAAGGCTTAAAGGTAATGGACATGACCGCTTTTACCTTATGCAAAGAAAACAAGCTACCGATCATCGTTTTTGACATGAACCAACCCGGCAACCTCCTGAAGGTGGTACAGGGCGAAGCAATAGGAACACTGGTAAATTAATTACGCTATACTTAACAGTTAATACAGAATATGGAGGAAATTGATTTAATTCTTGACATGGCCCAGGACGGGATGGACAGGGCGCTGAAGCACACACAGATAGAGTTAACCAAAATCAGGGCAGGAAGAGCCAGCGTGAATATGCTGGACGGTGTTATGGTGGAATACTACGGGGTAATGTCGCCCCTGGCACAGATCTCATCGGTAACCACCCCTGACGCCAGGACCATCCAGGTCAAGCCCTTTGAAAAAAAGATCATATCGGATATTGAAAGAGCCATCATCAATTCCAATGTAGGCTTAAACCCGGCTAACGACGGCGAGACCATCCGCCTCAATGTACCGCCTCTGACAGAAGACCGCAGGCGTGACCTGGTAAAGCGGGTAAAAAATGAAATTGAAATAGCAAAAGTAAATATCCGGAAAGTACGGCAGGAAATGAACGACGACCTGAAGAAGCTGAAAAACGACGGCGTGGCAGAAGATGCCATCAAAGGCGGCGAAGAGCGCGTTCAGAAGCTGACTAACCAGTTTATTGAAAAAATTGACCAGCTGATGGCGGCAAAAGAAGCCGATATCATGCAGGTGTAGCCAGATTCATCTGAACATAAAAAAGGGGGCCGCGGCCCCCTTTTTTATGCATTTATTCTTCATCACCGCCGCCTTTCGTATCGTCGTTGCTGATACCTCTCTTCTTCGATTGCACAAAGCGCATATTCCCCATTTTATACGAGAACGTAAGCCGGATATTCTGGTTGTACATATACGAGGTGCTGTTGGAAATGAACTGGCTGGTAGCCGAATTGTTTTTCATCTTTATTCCCCCGAAGAAATTATCGGCACCCAGTCCTATGCTGGCTGCTTTATTGATATCGTACCTGACGGCCAGCGCATAGTTAGGTACAGCTGCGCTTTCTCCCTGTAGCGATACCCGACGGCCTCTCCAGCCACCGTTGGCCTGCAGCGACCACTTATCGGCCAGCTTCAGGTTGGTAGACAAACGGGCGCTGACCACCACACCGTCGGTAGTTCTGTCTACCATGCGGTCGCCTTTGAACTCCTTACCCTCAATATTCACATAATACATGTCAAAATTCGTGGTAAACGACCAGTTCCGGTTGATCCCGATATTACCGAAGAAGTTTCCACCCAGTGTGGTCTCCTTCCCGATATTCTCAAAAGTGGTCACAATAGCAGAAGGATCCAGGTTTTGCAGCTCGGGGATCTGCGGGTAACGGGCCGCAGCCCCCTCGGCGGTCATGCTTACCCGTGTAATGTTGTTCCCGGAATACCGGCCGAACGTAGACAGGGTAAGGTAGGTACGCTGCCCGATAGATTTGCTCACGCTCAGCTCCACATTATGGGTTTTTTCCGGCACCAGGTCGGTAGTACCCATGCTGATGTTCAACGGGTCGGCCAGGTTGATATTCGGGTTAACCTGCCGTAGTCCCGGCCGCTGAATACGGTAGTTATAAGACAGCTTGGTTGTATAAGTACCGAAAGGCTTCGAAATATTCAGGCTGGGCACAAACACCGGGTATTCATCCTTAAAATACTGCTTCACCGGCACATCTGAACCGACCTGGTTGATGGTCTGGGTAGCATCCAGCGTAGTATACTCGAAACGTCCGCCGGCTTTCATGGTCAGCTTGCTGGCCGTAGAATAGGTATACGCTGCATAAGCCGCATAAATGCTCTGGTTATACTTCAGTCCTCCGCCCGGGTTCCGGGGATCTTCAGGCAGGTTGTCAAAATTATCTTTATCCTGGCTCACGGAAGACTCCGACAACAGGTAAAGGTACTTGCTGTCTATCGTCCGGCTCAGGCTCTTGGCCCCTACCTCCAGCTGCTGGTTTTTGCCGATCGACTTCAGGAAATCGGTCTGGAAGGCCAGCTCGCTGTTCATGTTGTCGTTGTCATTCCACTGCTTCTTGTAAATCGTATTCCCGTTAAGATAATTGGTGTAATTATCCGTCCTGTCTTTGCTCTGGCTGTACATGGCCGACACCGACCACTCGGTTCCCGGCTGGAATATCTTAACATAATCCAGCGTATAATCTATAGAGAGCCCCCTGTTAAGGGCATCCAGGTCGCGAAGCTCCTTCCTCAGGAGGGTCTGTGCATGGGTCAGTGAATCTCTCCCGAAATACGTGAAATTCTGGTCGTTGAAACGGTTAAAGGCCCGGGTTCCGAATGCTACCCCTCCGTAAAGGGTCTGGCCTTTGCCCAGGTCATAATCAAACCCGATATTGTATCTTCCGAACATGCCGTTATTGCGCCCTGTAGACAGCTGATCGGTGCGCAGCCCCGTCACCAGGTTTTCATTGAAGCTCTCGTTTTTAGACTTGTTGTAGTTCATCCGGCCGAATCCGCCGAAAGAAATACCCAGCTTACCGGTCCGGTAATTCCCGTTAAAGCCCAGGTTGGAAGCCCGGTTCCCCAAACCACCGTTCAGGTTCAGGTTCAGTCCCTGAAGGGTAGATTTCTTGGTAATGATATTAATGATACCGGCCGTTCCTTCGGCATCGTATTTGGCTGAGGGCGAAGTAATCACTTCCACTGACTTGATCAGCTCAGACGGGATCATCTTCAGGGCATCGGCAATGCTCGAAGCCACAATCGTAGACGGCTTATTATTGATCAGCACCTGGATATTCTCGCTACCCCGCAGCGACACGTTCCCGTCAAGGTCCACGCTTAGCATGGGTACGTTCTTCAGCACATCCGAAGCATCGCCGCCTGCAGCCGTCATATCTCTTTCGGCATTGTACACCAGGCGGTCTACTTTCTCCTCAATAACGGGTTTTTCACCGGTTACCACCACTCCTTCCAGCGTAATTGAGCTGGATTTCAGCTTGATAACGCCCAGGTCTACGTCTTTTCCCTTCTCTACTTTTATCTTTTCAATCTTCAGGGTCTCATACCCTACAAAAGAAACGGTCAGGTTATACGTACCCTCGGCTACCTTTTTCAGTTCAAACTTTCCTTTATCGTCAGCCATAGTGCCGTCAATGGCCCGTCCCGTGGCTGCATCCAGCAGGGCCACACTGGCAAACTCTACGGCAGTGGTCAGCTCCTGGTCCACAATATTCCCGCTGATCTTCGAGTTGCCCTTAGGCGCTACATCGAGGTTCAGCTCTGTGTTCTGCTGGCGGTTAGGCGGTACCCTTTCCTGGTTTCTGCCTCCGCCACCCGGAGGGCCCCATTGGGCAAAAGTGGAAGTGCTTATTAATATTCCTATAAGAATATGAATTTTCCGTGACATGATTATTGTATTGCTTTATTACCAAGAATTTTGACACAAAATAAGCACGCAGGTTTATTTGAAATGGCCTCGGATAGACCAAACCTCATTTTAAAGCGACCAATCCTACGGTTTTAATGACTCATCTGAACTGCACCGACAGCGATACAATATGGGCCTTCAGACCTGTTGACCGGCCGTAATATCCGTACCGCAACTCCATTGATTTCCAGCTGCTTACTCCCAATATACCGCCGGGGGTGGAAAACCGGAAGCCCAAACCGGCAAAATGGCTGGAAAATTTGGACAAATCAAAGTCGCTTGTATAGTATTCAGATACCGGCGAGCTTTCCCCGTAAGGAGCAAAATCATCAATTCCGGTCTGGGCGTTAAACCGGTAATGCGGCGTAACCGAAAAGAAAGGACTCACCTTAAACACGGTCTCCAGGCTGGCTGTATGAGCCGTCATGCCCCAGTCATCGGCATAAAAACGGTAAAAGCTGCGCAGTACCAGCCTGTCTCCCGCAAAATAATTGGCCCGGATACTGGCCGGAAGCTTCATTCTTTTGCCGGGCAGCTTTTCTACCCGGAGAGAATTATCGTTGAAATATACCCGGTGAAAAGGCGTGCTGAGCAGCCCTTCCTGGTAAGAGGGATCTACCATCAGCATCAGCTGGAGATCAGGGTTGATCACCCGTGAATAACCGAAGCTCAGGTTATACGAATTCCGGGGCTTGTAGGGAATACCCTTTGAATCTTCGCGGGCACCGGTAGGATAGCCCTCCGGGCGCAGCTCGGCCGGCAGGATGATCTTCCAGGTATCCAGAAAAACATTCAGCCGGGCGGTAAACTCCGAGTTATTGTCCGGGGCTGTCTTGGTATAAAACAAGCCGCCGCCATACGACTTATAATCAAACTCCGTAGAATACGCCGCGCTTAAGCCGAACGTATGGCCCGTCTTTTCATTCTTACGGCTCCATACCAGCGACGGGTAAAAATGTTCGTCGGTCCGGGAAGCCGAAGAAACCGTAGCGGGATCAATCTGGTCAGAAGACGCCGAAGTATACTTTTCAATGGAAGCATCCAGCGTGAACGAGTTTTTCCGGCTTTTCCGGTCCAGCATCGAAAAAGTAACGTTAAAGCCGCCCCCCACGTCTGTCAGCTTCTCAGAACCCGTTCCGCCGGTAACCGCTGCGTTGTTCCCCGTCTGGGAATAATAAGAAGAAACAAAATTCGCCTCTTCAAAAGTAAGCTTCCGCACGGGAGAAGTCAAGGTATCGGCAACTCCCTGGGCCTTCAGGGAAGAAGTCCAGAGAAAGGCAAGAAGCCCTGCTGACAGTACGAGTTTTTTCATAAGGTATACAATTAGCTCAGTTACATCCGCAGCCGCCGCCGCTTTTCCCGCCATTCGCCCCTCCGGCCCCTTCCCGGTACAAATAAAAGCTGCTTTCAAACTTTTCCACGTTCCGGTTGGAAAGGGTCATTTCGGCGTCATTGATCTTACTTTTCTGGTATTCTTTGACCGGTACACACGAAAACGTGCTCCATGCCGCCAGTAAAAAGAAAATAAGCTGTTTCATGCGCAAAGGTTTTTAGAAGTGAACAGGCGGTTATCGTCGTCAATAATAATACAGGCTATATCTTTCATCTGGTTAATGAGGTCCAGGCTTTCGTCAACACCCAGTACAGCCAGCGGCGTAGCCATGGCATCGGCCAGCTCGGCATAGGGGCAGATCACCGTTACACTCTTAATGCCTGACACCGGCAGGCCTGTGCGCGGGTTGATGGTATGAGAATACCTTTTCCCGTCAATCACCGTATACTTCTCGTAAGTTCCCGAGGTAGCCACCGCCATTTCTCCTACTTCCAGCTCGGAGAACGGGAAGGCCGGAGCATCAGGATCAGCCACGGAGATCGTCCAGGGCCGGCCGTTGCATGTACCCCAGGTCTTCAGGTCGCCGCTGGCATTGACCACCCCGTTGCTCACGCCCAGCTCTTTCAGCAGCCGGCTGGCACGGTCGGCCGCATACCCTTTTCCTATCCCGCCGAAGCCGATACGCATGCCTTTCTCTTTCAGGAAGACCGTTTGGCGGGTATCGTCGAGCACAATGTTCCGGTAATTGATCAGCCGGAGGTTCCGGAGGGCCTCGGCCGTGGGCAGGGCTGTCAGGGTCTGATCAAAATTCCACAATCTCTTGTCTATTGAGCCGTAAGAAAGGTCAAAAGCACCCCTTGTCAGGTCAGAAATGCCCCGGGCGCGTTTCACCAGGTAAAAAAACTCTTCCGGAACTTCCACCGGCTGCACACCCGCCTGTGCATTCACACGGCTGGTCATGCTGCTGTCTGAAAAAGTGGTCAAAAGCCTTTCTATCCGCGATATCTCTTCCACCGCCCGGTCGATCTTCTCCGCCGCCGCCGCTTCCGAATCCTCATCAATGCTGATGACGAAGCGGTTGCCCATAAGCTTTAATTTCCTCGACCAGAACATTTACCGATACGATTGAATGGTTTTGATCATCTGTTCCGTGGTCAGGTCTTTCGGGTAGCCCTCCCACATACGAAGTACCTTCCCCTCGGGCGAAAGCAATAACGTAAGCGGGAATTTCCCTGCCGGGTTATACTTCTCCGCCAGCGACTCGTTGTATTTTACCTGCTCTTTCGGCAGCTGGTTCTTTTTCTGGCGGGGAAAATCCGCCCGCACCAGCTCCAGCCCCGTATCGGCAAACCGTTTGAACTCTTCCGACTCAAAAACCTCTTTTTTCAGAAGTATGCAGGGGCCGCACCAGTCAGAGCCCGAAAAATTCAGGATCACCAGCTTGTGGGCCGGGCCGGCATCTGCCAGCGCCTTTTCCAGGTTATTTCCCCATCCGCCTGAAAGCCAGAAAAAACCCAGCAGAACGGTAATGATGCTATTCATAAATGACAATGGTTTGGCCGTCAAAGGCGGTTTTATATACTTTAATCCCCCTGGCACCGTAATCGTTGAGGCCGGCACCGGTCATGGAATACCGGGCACCGTGCTGCGGACAATACCACTCCCCGTTACGATAGGTCACCGTGCGGTTGTTCTCGTGTGAGCATACCACTGTGGCCGCTATATAGCGCCCCTCGCGTGACAGCGCCAGCACAAACGTATTGCCCACCACCACGTAATTGTTACGGATCAGCAGCCGGGCATACAAGGCATTGGTCACATCTACCCGGTACAGGAAATCAATGCCTTCCAGCTCTTCGGTGCTCACCAGGAAGCTTTCATCGGGGCCGCCTCCTTCCGTGCCTCCACCCACCAACGTGCCGTCAGGGTTCATAAAAGAGCCGTCGGGGTTCCGGGTCAGTGCTTCCACATAGCTGTCTTCTTCCTTCACGCAGGAAAGAAGGGCAAAGAGTGCCCCGCCGGTAAAGCCACATGATTTCAGAAACTCGTATCGGGTCATAAGCATGGGTGTATTTACTTAATAGTACGAAAAAATACCGGAATTGTTGACTTCTTCCGGCCTTTTCTTTCTATCCTGCAGACCCTGAGCCGGCAGGATGATCAAAAATAGAGCTTTCCGTTTAATTATTCAAACCCGGTATGCAGGGTAAACGAAATAAGCCCCGCCCGTACGGAAGTTGCGGAAAGGTGTGTTAATTTTGTTTTTTTATTGCCGGTCTATGAAAATAAGCATCGTAACGGTCTGCTATAACGCCGTAAAAACCATTGAGCAAACCATTCAGAGCGTTCTGGCCCAATCGTATCCCCATGTGGAGTATATTGTGGTGGATGGCGGCTCGCGCGACGGCACCGTAGCGATCCTCGAGAAATACAAAGACCGGTTGCGCTACATTTCAGAAAAAGACGAAGGAATATACGACGCCATGAACAAAGGCGTACGCATGGCTCAGGGAGAAGTGGTCGGCATTATCGGAGCCGATGATTTTTACCCCGATTCCGAAGTGCTGACCCGGGTAGCAGAAGCCTTCAGCCGCAACCCTACCGACTCGGCCTACGGCGATGTCAAATTTGTGGACCCCGAAGATACCACCCGGGTGGTGCGCTTCTGGAAAGACAAAACCTACAACCGGGAAAACTGGCTGAAAGGGTGGATGCCCCCCCATATTGCCTTCTATCTCAAAAAACCAGCCTACGAAAAATACGGCCTGTACAAAACCGGGTTTACCTGCGCAGGCGACTACGAGCTGATGCTGCGCATGCTGTACAAAAACAACCTGAGCAGCCAGCATATCCCGGCCACCCTCATGACCATGCGGGTAGGCGGCACCAGCAGCGCCTCGCTCCGGCACCGGTACATTGCCAACCGCGAAGACCGCAAGGCCTGGAAGATCAATGACCTGCAGCCCAGGTGGTATACCCTCTGGATGAAACCGCTTGGCAAGATCGGGCAGCTTTTTGCACGCGGATAACTGTTTTCTGCCCCGCAAATAACTTCAATATCCCCGGACTTCCGTACGGGGAACGGGCGTTCCTGCCCCTGAAAATATCCCCCGGATCACCCGTCCCGGTACATTTTTTTAATATTTCTTTTAAATTTTGCGGTTTTAATAAGTTTTTACATAAATTGGTTTTCTTAATCCGAAATTAACCCGATGAGTTTTACAGAAAAAGACCTTAAACAGATAAAAGACCGCAATAGCGATCTCCTGACCATCCAGAACCAGATTGAAAACTTCAAAACGGGTTTCCCGTTTATCAATGCCGTGAAGGCGGCTACCATTGGCGACGGCATCATCCGGCTTCCGGAAGAAGAGCTCAATAACTACATCCGGTTATTTGATGCTCAGGCGCCCAAAAAGAGCCTGGTGAAATTTGTCCCGGCCTCTGGTGCGGCCAGCCGGATGTTCAAAGCCCTTTACGCCGCCAAAGAAGAAGGGAAAACCGACAAATCAGTGGAACAGTTTGATAAAGAGATCGGGAAGTTCGCCTTCTACAGCAGCCTTTCCCGTCACCTGCAGGAGCACTCGCTGCAGCACAAGCTGGAAGCCCTGCTGGGTAAAAACGGGCTGGATTACGGCAATCTGCCTAAAGGGCTGCTCGAGTTCCACCTTTATCCCGACGGAGCCCGCACGGCCCTGGAAGAACACCTCGTGGAAGGCGCTCTGTATGCCAATAACAAAGGAAAAGTAAGGCTGCATTTTACGGTTTCGCCCGAGCACAAGCGCAAATTCAAAGCTCTTATTAACCAGGTAAAGAGCCGTTACGAAGAAAAATTCGGTGTTAAATACAACATCACCTTCTCCGAGCAGAAGCCCTCTACCGACACCATAGCCGTAGACCTCGAAAACAATCCTTTTCGCGACGGTTCCGGCAAGCTGCTTTTCAGGCCGGCAGGCCACGGGGCGCTCCTCGAAAACCTGGACGACATTAAAGCAGACGTCATCTTTATTAAAAACATCGATAACGTAGTCCCCGATCACCTGAAAGAAGAGACCATCCGCTATAAAAAAGCATTGGCCGGCCTGCTTCTCGACTACCAGAAAAAAATATTCTACTTCATCAAACGCCTGGAAAAACCCGATCCCAGCGTTTTCATGATCAATAAAGCCGCCCGTTTCCTGAAAAATGAGCTGAACGTAGACCCGCCCAAAGGTTTCAGGCTCTGGCCCGCTGAAGAAAAGCTGAAATTTGTACTGGCCAAGCTGAAGCGCCCGCTGCGGGTATGCGGCATGGTAAAAAATGTGGGAGAACCCGGCGGAGGCCCTTTCTGGGTAGCCAATGAAGACGGCTCGGTTTCGCTCCAGGTGGTTGAATCGGCCCAGTTTGACATGGCAAATAAAAAGCAGAAAGCCATCTTTGAAAACGCTACCCACTTTAACCCGGTAGATCTCATCTGCTCTTTCCGCGATCACCGGAAAGAATATTACCCGTTACCCGGATTCCGGGACGATAAAACCGGCTTTATCACCGAAAAATCACAAAGCGGCAAGACCCTCAAAGCCCAGGAGCTGCCCGGCCTCTGGAACGGGGCCATGGCCGACTGGAATACCTTGTTTGTAGAGGTTCCGTTGATTACCTTTAACCCGGTAAAAACCGTAAACGACCTGTTGCGAAAAGAACATCAACCCGAATAACCGTATGAAGTTTATTAAATTTCTGTGGAGTCCGCTGGTCGCCATAGCACTGATTTACTTTTTTAACAAGCCCCTGGGCAGCGTTCCGCCCCTGGGGAAATTTTTCAGCCCTTTTCACGGTTTTCTTCAGAATACCACCCAGGAGGAAGACCTTTCGGAAGAAATCTTCCTGAAAGGTGTAAATGAACCCGTAAAAGTAGTGTATGACAGCAACTACGTACCCCATGTTTTTGCCGCCAATGAAGACGACCTGTACTTTACACAGGGCTATCTTGTGGCCAAAGACCGGCTTTGGCAGATGGAGTTCTATACCCTGGTTTCTTCCGGCCGCCTGACCGAAGTAGTAGGCGAAACCGCCTTTGAGTTTGACCGCTATAACCGGCGCCTGGGCATGGCCCGTGCCGCCGAGGAAATCGTGGAAAACCAGAAAAAGGACGAAAAAGCCTGGCGTATACTCACGGCCTATGCCGCCGGTGTGAATACCTATATTTCCCAGCTGAATTATAAAAAATTACCTGTGGAATATAAGATCCTGGGCTACGAACCCGAAGAATGGACTCCCCTGAAGACCATCCTGATGCTCATGAACATGCGCCAGACCTTAAACGGCCAGAGCGACGACTTCCGGCTGACCAATGTGCTGGCCCAATACGGCATGGAGACCGTGAACGACCTCTTCCCCGACTATCCTTCGGTAGAGTCGCCCATCATTCCCTCAGGTACCCCGTGGAACTTCACACCGGAAAAGGTGAAAGTTCCCGAAGTGACGCTTCCCCCGCTGCAGAAAGAGCTGCTCAGCCAGTACATCACCCGGCCCGATCCGGGCATCGGGTCCAACAACTGGGCCATCAGCGGAAGCAAATCGGCCACAGGCCTGCCTATCCTGGCCAATGACCCGCATCTGGGGCTCAGCCTGCCTTCCATCTGGTACCAGATGCAGCTCTCGGCTCCCGGGGTTAATGTATACGGTGTGGCGCTGCCCGGTTGCCCCGGTATCGTCATCGGCTTCAACAAAGACGTGGCCTGGGGCGTAACAAACGTGGGAAGCGACGTCATGGATTTCTACCAGATCCGGTTCAAAGACAGCTCCAAAAAAGAATACTGGCACGACAACCAGTGGAAGCCCACCAAAATTTATATCGAAGAATTCCGGTTTAAAAACGGGAAAGTGGTGCAGGATACCCTGGTTTATACCCACCACGGCCCGGTAGTATACAACGAGGATAAAAAAGACAATTACGGAAAAAATGCTCCTGCCGGGCATGCCATGAAATGGATAGCCCATTATACGGCAGGCTCCGACCTGTCTACGTTCCTGGCCCTGAACCGTGCGCATAATTACGACGATTACCGGAAAGCCCTGGCCGTTTATTCGGCCCCGGCCCAGAACTTTATCTTTGCCAGCAACGGGAACGACATTGCCATAACCGTAAACGGCAAGCTGCCCCTGAAATGGAAAGACCAGGGAAAATTCATCCTGGACGGCACCAACCCCGAACACGACTGGCAGGGGTATATTCCGTACGAGCAAAACCCTACAGTGAAAAACCCGCCCCGCGGTTTTGTAAGCTCGGCCAACCAGTTTTCTACCGATCCTACCTACCCGTATTACCTGGGCTGGCGATTTGCCCCGGCTTACCGCGGACGCCGGATCAATGACCGGCTGACCCATCTTACCAACGCCAATGCCGACAGCCTGAGGAGCATTCAGAACGATAACTACAACCTGATGGCCGAAAGGATATTGCCTTCGCTGATCCCGGTGCTCGAAAAGCACTCTACCCCGGATATGCTGCCTTCCATAAAGCTTCTGAAAGAATGGAACAGGCAGAATACCGCCACTTCCGTAGCCGCCACTATCTTTGAAACCTGGGCGGCAGAACTGACCCGGTGGATCTGGGACGATGAATTTCCGGCAGAGAAAAATATGCTGTACCCGTCGAATGACCGGACAGCCCAGCTGGTCACCACTGAGCCGGCCGGCCGGTGGTTTGACAACATCAATACCGCAGATACGGTGGAAACCTACGACTACATCGTTCTGGGCAGCTTCAAGGCCTCGCTCGACTCGCTTACCCGGCATCACGGCACCATGAATAAAGAAAACTGGGCCTGGTACAAAGTTAAAAATACCAGCATCAATCACCTCGTACCTGCCTTTAAAAGCTTCAGCCGGGCTACCATTAAAAACGGGGGCGGAAGCCAGATCGTCAATGCCTCTACCTCTCGCACCGGGCCTTCCTGGCGAATGGTGGTTGAGCTCGACAAAGAATGGCCCCGCGCCTACGGACTATACCCCGGCGGGCAGTCCGGAAGGCCGTCAAGCAAATACTACGATAACATGATTGACGACTGGGCAGAGGGTAAGCTGAACCCGCTGATCTTTATGAAGACCAAAGATGAAAAAATCAGCAAGCATCTCAAAAATGTGATTATTAACCCGAAGAAGTGATGTTGTACTTACTCATTATAATTTTAGGAGCCGTCGGCTCCCTTGTGGGGCCCTGGTGGGTGCTGCCCCTGGTAGCCTGCCTGATCTGCGCGTTGAAAGCCAAAACCACCCGGCAGGCGTTCTGGGTGTCTGCAGCAGCCGGGGTGACCCTCTGGACAGGCTATTCGCTTATCCTGGCCTTCTCAGGAAAAGAAAACCTGGTCGATAAGATCGGCGCCCTCTTTACGGGCGACAATGCCCTGCTGGCCTATGTGCCCAGCCTGGCGCTCATCCTGACCATTGTTACCCTCGTAGCCGGTCTGACCACGGGCTTTGCCGGCCTGGCAGGCAGGCATCTCCGGATGATGTTCAGCTAACCCCGGCAGGGAGGCACCGGTAAAACGCGAACGGGTAAGAGGCACATAATTTTAGCAATGCCTCTTACCCGTCCGCGTTCTGTTTCCCGGTATTCTACTTGGCCCGGATAGCAATCACAGGATCCATATTGGCTGCCTGGAACGCCGGTATCAGCCCCGCTACCACACCGATAACGCTGGAGATTACCAGGCCGAAGATCATATTCGACGGCGTAAGAACAATATCCATGGTTCCCAGCTGGATAAAGCTGGCCATATACACCAGCAACAAGCCGATCAGCCCGCCCAGCAGGCATAAAAACACGGCCTCAAACAGGAACTGGAACAAAATGAAAAAATTCTTGGCCCCCAGCGACTTCTGGATACCAATGATATTGGTACGCTCCTTCACCGACACAAACATAATATTGGCTATACCGAAGCCGCCGATCAGGAGGGCAAACAAACCGATCACGAAGCCGCCCGTACGGATAGACGAGAAAATAGTGGTCATAAAATTCACCAGCGCATCGGGCCGGTTCAGTGCAAAATTGTCGTCGGCCAGGGGTTTCAGTCCTCTCAGCGTACGCATTTGCCCTTTCACCTCGCTCTCCAGGGTCTCCAGTCCGCCATCCACATCCCTGGCCTTCACCTGTATGGTTCCCGTCAGGTTTCCCGAGCTGAACATCCGCTTATGCTTCAGGAAAGGAATAAATATCTTGTCGTCGGGGTTTCCACCCACATCCAGCATCTGCTTACCCTTCTTCTCCACCACGCCTATCACCGTAAAATTTTCTCCCTTTACCTTAATTCGCTGGTTGATCGGGTCTTCATCTCCAAAGAGCGTTTCTGCTACGCTGGCGCCCAGGATGGCCACCGGCCGGGCCGCGTCTGTCTCCTGCTCCAGGAAATAACGCCCTTTTTCGATCGGGGTTTCGTTGATCAGGTCGTATTCAAAGGATACGCCCTGCACCAGGCTGCTGAAGCTGTTGCTTTTTCGTTTGGCAATGGCCGAATTCCACGACATAATGGTAATGGCATCGGCCTCTTTCAGGGTATTCTTCAGGCTCCTGAACTCCCGGTAAGTAGGTTGGGGCCGCATAAAATACTTCCACCAGGGGTATTCCGACTCACCGATGCCCCAGGGAAACTTCTCGATGTAAATCGACTGGCTACCGATAGAGCTCAGGCCGGCTTTCACATTGGTTTCCAGCGAGTCTACCATGGTATACACCCCGATAATCGAAAAAATACCCACCGTAACCCCCAGGAGAGAAAGCACCGTGCGCAAAATATTAGAGCGCAGGGCCTGCCAGGCAAAACGGAAACTTTCAAGTGTAAGCCGTAAAAAAAGCATTTACCTATATTTTTATTGTAAAAGTCATTAAAAAATATGTAGTTTCAAGCCTTATTTTTACCAAATATACTTTTAGAACAAACCAACGGTCAATTTTAGGGATTGGCGGAAAAACCTGGAACCAATGAAAACCGGATTCTCATTTATTGTATTTAGTTTGCTTACGCTGTTACTGGTCGGATCATGTAAAAATGCGCCCCGGAAAGAGCCTTCAAAAGACCTCTTCACCCTGTTTGTGGAAGACCCCGACGCCCGCCCGTTCTACTCCGATAAGCAAGGGGTATTCGGGAAAAACGGCATGGTGGCCTCCGCCCACGAAGAAGCCTCAAAAGCCGGCCTGGAGATTCTGCAGGCAGGAGGCAATGCCGTTGATGCCGCCATCGCTACCCATTACGCCCTCGCAGTGGTTTTCCCCTTTGCCGGTAACCTGGGCGGCGGCGGTTTTGCCGTGATCCGTGAGCACAGCGGGAAATACCATTCCATTGATTTCCGGGAAAAAGCCCCCCTGGCAGCTCACCGCGACATGTACCTTGACAAAGACGGGAATGTTATAGAAGGCCTCAGCCTGAAAGGACATCTCGCCAGCGGGGTGCCCGGATCGGTAGACGGCACCGTGGAAATGCACAGCAGGCTGGGAAAAATAGCCTGGGAAAAGATTCTCGGCCCGGCCATCCGGCTGGCAGAAGAAGGCGTTATCCTTACCGAAAGAGAAGCCCGCGGGCTCAACAGCTACAAAAAGACTTTCCTGGAAGTAAACGGCCCTCAGCTTACCTATTTCATCAAACCCGACGGTACCGAGTGGAAAAAAGGTGACCTACTGGTGCAGAAAGACCTGGCCGAATGCCTGAAAAGAATCCGGGATAAAGGCCGGGAAGGATTTTACAGCGGCAAAACCGCTGATCTTTTGGTTGCCGAAATGAAAAAAGGCGGCGGCATCATCACCCACGAAGACCTCAAACAATACAAATCAGCCTGGCGCAAGCCCCTGGTATCCGACTACCGCGGCCACAAAGTAGTCTCCATGGCCCCTTCTTCCAGCGGCGGGGTCGCCCTCATCCAGATGCTTAAGCTGGTAGAACAATACCCGCTGCAGCAATGGGGATGGAACTCGGAAAAAACAGCCCAGGTAATGATTGAAGCGGAAAGAAGGGTTTACGCCGACCGCGCAAAGTGGATGGGAGACACCGATTTCATTGATATCCCCCTGGACAAGCTGATCTCGGCCGCTTACCTGAAAGAACGCTGGAAAGACTTTAATCCCGAAGTAGCCTCCAAAAGCTCCGATATCCGGGCCGGTGATATCCCCGGGTATGAATCGATGGAAACCACCCATTTTTCTGTAGTAGACAAGGAAGGAAATGCCGTTTCACTGACCACCACCATTAACGGGGCCTACGGGTCTAAAGTCATTGTAGAAGGCGGCGGCTTCCTGATGAACAATGAAATGGACGATTTCTCTATCAAAGCCGGGGTGCCCAACATGTTCGGGCTGATCGGTAACAAAGCCAATGAAATTGCCCCCGGCAAGCGTATGCTGAGCTGTATGACACCCACCATCATTGAGAAAAACGGCAAGCTCTTCATGGTGGTAGGCACACCGGGCGGAAGCACCATCATGACCTCCATTTTCCAGACCATTCTCAACGTGATCGATCACAAGATGACCATGCAGCAATCGGTGAATGCGCTGAAATTTCACCACCAGTGGCTTCCTGATCGTACAGTATTTGAAAAAGGGGCTTTTTCAGATAAAACCCTTGCTGAGCTTCGTAAAAAAGGATACGTCATGGATCCTCAAAACGGTACGCTCGGCCGGATGGACTGTATCCTGGTATATCCCGACGGCCGCCTGGAAGGAGCCTCCGATCCGCGGGCAGATAATACGAGTGTGGGATATTGATTCCCGCACCCGTTCCAACCTTTTCAGCCGTATCCGGGTCTCTGTAATATACTAATCAAACAAAATATATATGAGAAAAGTTATTGCAGTAGTTGGGGTGATGTGGTGTATGGCATGTAAGAACGATGCTGATGTCAACCGTATGTCGATAATTATTGACCACAGCTTTAACTCTTCCACTACCGACTGGATCGGCGGGTTTGCCGATTACCCCGAAGGCGTGGAAGAAGACTGGGGATTATCCGTAACCCACTCCTTTCTGCCCTCACCGTTGGATACCACCAAAAAAGCAGTACGGATTTCCGGTAACAATCACAGTGACGACCTTTTCATGTACCTGACCCGGAAAGTCAGCATGGGCCTGCCCAACCAGGTATACAAGGGCACGTTTACCGTACAGTTTGCCACCAACGCCGCTGAAGGCTCAGTGGGCGTGGGCGGCTCGCCCGCACACAGCGTGTATATGGGAGTAGGCCTGGCTTCTGAAGAACCCAAAAAAGTACTGGATCCTGCAGACGGCCATTACCGGATGAACATTTCCAAAATACAGCAGGCCACTGACGGTGACGACATGAAGGTGATCGGTAACATTTCCAACGGGAAATCCGTTCCCGAATATACCCTGGTTACCCGCTCGGGCGAATTCACCGGCAAAACCGATAAAGACGGTAACCTGTGGATCATAGTGGGTACCGACTCGGGCTTTGAAGCAGCTACCACGCTGTATTATACCCGCATCCGGGTAGAGCTGGCAACGGCCATCGAATAAATTACAGGGAGGAATAAACGGGCGGCAGGAACAGGCCTTAAGGTCTGTCCTGCCGCCCATCCAAATTAATAGGTCTTGGTTATATCTTTCGGAACCACCAGGTTAAAATCGGTCTTCACAAAATCAGCCGGCAGGGGCAGCTTCTGCTCTTCACTTTCAGCCACCGAGATCACGGCAATCTTCAGGTCAGGACGCGCCTGTTTCAGGTACCAGTAAATACCCCCGTATTCTTTGCTATGAAAATCGCCGTGATAATGCAGTAAAATCCGGCCCGGTTGCAGGTTCTTCAGGATAGATTCGGCCATGGTAGCATCTTTAATGGCCTGGGCGGCCACAAAATTCATGGCTTTGCCCCCGGCGTGATCGCCCATCATCTTTCTCATCTCTTCGTAACCCGGCGTTTCGAGGGTAACGGTAAACGGCAATTGTACAACCCAGTCTTTCTCGGAAGCTTCGAGGTACAGGCTGTCTATACCCTTTTTAGCTACTGCCGACGCATAACGGCGCGGCACATTGGTAGCCACCATCGGAAGCTTTTTGCTTTTGGCAAAATCAAGCAGGGGCTTGTAGTCGGTTTTATAATTGGGCCACAACCTGGCCTCCTCTGCCAGCTTCTTATCGTCTGTTTCTCCTTTCAGGTAACGGTTTATGGCTTCCTGGTTGTCGCGTTCAAACATTTCGGCTCCCAGCAGCAGCCGGTCACCTGCCCGGTTGTACAGCTCTTCGGTAGCTTTTAGCTGAAGCCAGTGTACAATAGAGCTGTTGTGGTATTCACCAAACAGCACCACATCGTACTTCTCCAGCTGCCTGACCATCTTACCGAAATCAACGGCTTTTCCTTTCGAATTATAAATCCGGTAAGCCGGCAATTCCTGGGCATGCAATGACACCGCAGCCAGGAACAGGCATAAGGCGAATATTTTTTTCATTTGTATAAAATTTTAGCTTTCAGCCTTCAGCTATCAGCTATCAGCAATAAACCGCAGCGGCGGACGCTGATTCATGGCCCAATTTCTGAAAGCTGATTGCTGATAGCTGATTGCTGAACGCTCACGGCTATTCCATAAATATAAATTTTTGCTCTATCACCCCTCCAGTGACCTTACCAGCGCCTGCCATTCGGGCAGCTCGGGGATTCCCGGCTTACGTTTTCCGAAAAACTGGACAATAATTTCTCCTTTCCGGTTAAACACCTCCACGGAAGTCACCATCCCGTCTTCTGTAGGCTTTCTGACCACCCAGGTTTCATGGATCTTGGAAGTATCCAGGTGAAGATTAAAATCGGGGTCCATCACGTTGATCCAGCTTTCGTGCCACAGCAGGCGGTTCACTTCTCCCGTATGGATCTGGATATTTCCCCGGTTCCCCACAAAAACCATAATGGGAAAATCTGCTTTTGACGCTTTTTCCAGCAGCTCCGCCACTTTTTCGTTCCCTACTTTCCGGGCGTGGTATTCGTCGGGTGCCAGGCGCATAGCCTGGGTACGGGTCACCTTGTACTTTCTCAGAAGACCAAAGAAATCATGGGTATCTTTCAGCGCCAGCCAGGCCTGTCTGAATCCTTCCGTATCGATCTCGCTATCGGGCTTTTCCGGTGCCGGCGCAGGAATTTCCTCTACGGCAAGCGCTGAAACCTGGTCGTCAGAGCGGTATTTCTCTACCAAAGCATCAAACGCTTCCGGGTTGCTGTCTTTGGTCAGGTAAATCTTATGAATTGCAGAACCGTCTTTCCCGAAAAACTGCAGGCTTTTCTTATCTCCGTCTGTAACGGCAAAAGCCGACGCCCAGGCCGAAAGGAAAATCCGCATATCAATATCATCTCCTACAAAAATCTGGGCGTGCGGGTTTGAGAAATCACCGTTCAGGTAAACGCCTTTCCGCTCATGCACACACTCGTCATTCCGGGTCAGTCCCATTACTTTTCCCAGGCTTTCCACCCCGGTGAGTATCTGAGCAAACTCGTTCCGCAGGCGGGTAACCCCGTTGCCCAGGTCGGTCACCAACAGCTCTCCTTCGCTTACGCCCAGCTTCTCAGCCGCATTCCGTATCCTTAACCGGGGATTTTCCGCTTTTAACGCTTCCCATTTCTCTTTCAATGACATTAGTGTTGTTTCCATATTCCTATAACAAAATTTAAAATATCTTAATTTCCGAATAAAATAACCGGTTGCTGACGAACCGGGTGCATCCATATGCTGCAGGGGAAACCATAGGCCTCCGATATAATCTCAGCAGTAAGTACTTCGCCGGGCGCGCCCTGGGCCAGTACCGTACCGTTTTTCATCATCAATACCCGGGTAGCAAACCGGGCGGCCAGGTTCAGGTCATGCAGCACGGTGACCACGGTGTTTCCCTTTTTGGCAAAACCCGACATCAGCTCCAGCACCTGGTACTGGTGTTTTACGTCCAGGTTGTTCAGCGGTTCATCCAGCAAAACCAGCTTATGCGCTATTTCGTTTCTCATCTGGGTCATCACCCGCGCCAGGTGAACCCGTTGCTTCTCTCCTCCCGACAGCAGGTTATACTCCCGGTCTCTTAAATCCCATATGCCCACCTCTTTCATGGCTTCTTCTATGGCCTCAAGATCGGCAGGGCGGGGAATCGAATCAAAATACGGGTAGCGGCCCATCAGCACTACCTCCCGTACGGGCAGGGGGATATCCCCGTTGTGGTGCTGGGAAAATTTGGCCTTATTTTTTGACAAATCCAAAACGTCCCATTCTCTGAAACGCTTCAATTTGAAATAAATATCTTCTGTATTCCGCGATATCTCATTGGCCAGCACATTCAGCAGGGTCGATTTCCCTGCACCGTTCGGCCCCACGATCACCAGCATATCGCCATAGTCTACCGACACATCCACCCCTTTCAGGATGGAATAGTTTTTATGAGAGTAGGATATTTTATGCCCTTTTACCATTACATTGATTTTTTGTACCGCACCAGGATAGCAATAAATACCGGCGCACCCAGAATGGCCGTCAGGATACCGATTGGCAACTCTGAAGGAGCCACGAGGGTACGGCTGACCGTATCGGCAGCCAGCAGAAGCACGGCTCCCCATACGGCAGATAACGGCAGGATCACCGTATAGTTCGAGCTGAACAAAAGCCGGAGAATATACGGTATGATCAGTCCCACAAAGCCAATGCTACCCGAAAATGCCACCGCTGTTCCCACCATCAGGGCAGAGAACAGCACGGTAAGGCGTTTCACGCTTTCTACGCGTATTCCCAGGTGTTCTGCATCTTTCTCGCCCAGCATCATCGCATTCAGGGCCTTGCCCTTGGTGATCAGGTAACTGTAGGTACCCAGTATCACTACCGCCAGGATACCGTTCTTGGTCCAGGTAGCAGCGCCCAGGCTGCCCAGGTTCCAGAAGGTGAGATCCCTGAGCTGGTCATCTTTGGCCAGGTAGGTCATAAAGCCCACAAGGGCAAAACCCAGCGAAGAAATGGCCACACCGGCCAGCAGCATAATGACCACATTGGTCTTTCCACCTCCTGAAGCAATGCTATATACCATAGAGATGGCGCCCAACGCACCGATGAACGCCCCGATGCTGACCAATGAAAAATGAAGGGCCTCCGGGATAAACGGCCGCACCGACTCTCCGAGCACAATGGTAACGGCCGCCATCAGCGTGGCTCCCGAAGTAACCCCGATCAGGTCAGGGGTTGCCAGCGGGTTTTTGAAGATCCCCTGCAGGCAGGTACCCGAAACGGCCAGGATGCTTCCTACCAGCATAGCCATCACTACCCGGGGCAGCCGCACTTTCCCGATGATATACGCATCTGTAGCCGGTACCGACGGGTCTCCGCGCAGAAAGCTCCCCAGGATTTTTATGACGGAAGACTCCTCAAACCGGTATACGCCCATGTGCAGCGACAGCCAGGCCAGCGCCAGCAGCACCAGGAACGAGATCAACAGGTACAAGGGCAGTTTATTCTTCAACACAGCTTACTTAACTTTCTCTGCCAGGGCTTTGTTCAGCGCAAGTGCCGCCTCTCCGGTTCTCGGGCCGAAATTAGAAATCAGGCCGCCGTCAAGAGAAATTATCGCCTTATTTTTTCCGGCAGTGGTCTGGGCTACACCGGGCACCGCCAGTAAGCCGTCTATACCGCCCAGGCTGGCCAGGCCTGAATCAAACAAGAGAATCACGTCGGGGTTGCCCTGTACCAGGGCTTCAGGCGTAAGCGGCTTAAAGTCTTCAAAGCCGGTTACGGCATTTTCACCGCCGGCCAGCTTCACAACCTCTGTAAACGGGGTTTTATCGCCGGCTACCATTAAAGTACCCGCGCCCCGCGCATAAATAAAGAGTACTTTGGGTGCTTTTTCAAACGGCTTAACCTGGGCCAGGTCGGCATCAATTTTATCCGTTAATGATTTCGTATCGGCTTTCCCCAATAATTCTCCTACCGTATGAATAAGATTTTTGGCACCCTGCGCCGAATATTCCTGCTCAACCAGCTTTACCTCAATACCGGCCTCTTTCAGCTTTGCCTGCAGCTCAGGGTTAAACTCTTTGGCACCGGCCACCACCACATCAGGCTGCAACGCTACAATGGGCTCCAGCGTAATGCTCCGGATATGGCCCAGGTCAGAGGCATGGGTTTTCACCGATTCCGGGAAAGTACTGGTAACATCCACGCCTACCAGCTGGTCTTCACCCCCCAGGGCAGCGATTGTCTCCGTGACAGCACCACTGAGGGATACGATCTTCTTCCCGCTCTTTTCTTCCGCTTTCTCTGATGAGGTATTGCACGAAACGGCAAGCCCGGCCAGCAGAGCCAGGCTCAAAATTATCTTCTTCATTATGTATTTATATTAAATCTAAATAAACGCAAAACTAGGAAGAATTGCGAGACCGTAAAAGGAAATGGCCGAAAAGATTGCATACAGACATTAATCGGTGCTGTCTGCGTCTCCCCCGATCATGGCTATAAACTCCTGCTCGCTGATGGTTTTTACACCCAGGTCAGCCGCTTTCTTTAGCTTGGAAGGCCCGGCGCCTTCACCCACAATGAGGTAATCCAGCTTTTTAGATACTCCGCTGACCAGCCGGCCACCGTTTGATTCTATCTTTTTTTCGATCTCTTCCCGCGTAAAATGCTCAAATGTCCCGGTATAAAGCAGGGTCAGCCCCTCAAGGCCATTGCCTTCTTTCTCGGTAACGCCATTCTCCGCCTGCAGGGTTACCCCGGCCGCTTTCAGCTTTTCCAGGAAGTTCAGGTTCTTTTCCGAGCGGAAATAATCGTGAATGCTCTGCGCCACCTTTTCACCCACATCGGGAACCGCCATCAGCTCTTCATACCCGGCAGCAATAAGTGCGTCGATCGTTTTAAAATACTGGGCCAGCTTCTGGGCCGTGGTTTCGCCTACAAACCGGATCCCCATACCGAAAAGCACCTTCGCAAACGGTTCATTTTTCGACTTCTCAATACCATCCAGGATATTCTGCACGGTCTTCTCCTTAAAGCTGACCTTCCGTTCTTTCTCCGTTTCCTCGTCAAAATGTACTTTTTCCAGCCCCAGCAGTTGCTCAAAAGTCAGGGAATAAAGGTCTGCCGCATCACCGATCAGCCCGTTTTCGAGGAGAATATCGATTTTGCCTTCTCCCAGGCTGTCAATATCCATGGCTTTGCGCTGGATAAAATGTTCAATCGTTCCCTTGATCTGCGGCGGGCATCCTTCCGTATCCGGACAGTACCAGGCAGCTTCCCCCTCGTTCCGGTACAGGGCCGATCCGCAGGCCGGGCACGCGGCCGGGAAACAGATCGGCTCCCGGTCAGGATTGGGCTGACTGTAATCTACCCCCGTCACTTTCGGGATAATTTCACCGGCCTTCTCCACAAAAACGTAATCGCCGATGGCCAGTCCCAGCCGGTCTATCTCATCGGCATTGTGCAGGGTGGCTCTTTTCACGGTCGTCATAGACAGCTCTACCGGCTCAAGTTCGGCAACAGGAGTAACCGCCCCGGTTCGCCCCACCTGGAACGTTACGCCGAGCAGCTTCGTGGATTTCGATTCGGCCTTATACTTGTAGGCAATGGCCCATCGCGGGCTTTTGGCCGTGTAGCCCAGCTCCTCCCGCTGGTCGTACCGGTTCACCTTCACCACAATCCCGTCGGTAGCACAGCTCAACCGGTGCCTTTTGCTCTCCCACTCGTGAATATAGGCCATCACGCCCTCTATATCTTCTACCTTCCTCCAGGAATCAGACACATTAAAGCCGGCCGCTTTAAGGGCTCTGAAGCTTTCCTCGTGCGTGGTAAACTTTTCGTCATCCGAAATATACTGGTAAATGAAGCAATCGAGCTTCCGAGCAGCCACCATGGCCGAATCCTGTAGCTTGAACGTTCCGGCCGCCGCATTCCTGGGGTTGGCCAGCGTTGCCTCGCCCCGTTCTATCTTGGATGCGTTGATCTGCTGAAAAACTTCATTGGGCATAAAACCCTCACCCCGAACCTCAAACGAGCGCCCGATCAGATGATCAAACTTACGCACATTCAGCGGCAGGGAGCGGATCGTCCTGACATTCGCGCTGATATCATCGCCCTGCACCCCGTCTCCGCGCGTAACGCCCCGCACCAGGATACCGTCTTCATAGGCCACCGAAAGCGAAATCCCGTCAAACTTTATCTCGCAGATATATTCGTAGGGTTCCCCGTTCAGGCCTTTCCGCACCCGGGCATCCCAGTCCCTGATTTCTTCCTCGCTATAGGTATTCGACAAAGAAAGCATGGGAAACCTGTGCTTTACTGTGGCAAAGCTCCGGGTTATGCCCCCGCCTACACGTTGGGTCGGGCTGTCGGGCAGCCGGAATTCCGGGTACCCGCTTTCCAGCTTTTCCAGCTCTTTTAATAAGTGATCAAACTCAAAATCGCTGATTTCCGAAACGGCATCCTGGTAATACCGGTCGTTATAATAATTCAGAAGATCGGTTAATTCCTTTATTCTGGCCTGTGCTTCCATTTCCATAGGTTTACCCGGGCAAAAATAGTACTAAAACTTACTTTTAGGTTCAAACACGCCGAAAACATGCCTGTACGCCGTTCCTGTTTCCTCAATTTATTTACAGATTTGACCGGGGCAACTGAAAAAATTAGTAAATTGCCTCCAATTCTTAACAAAAATCCTATTCATAGTTCAGTATGGCAAAAATTTTGGTAATTGACGACGAGAAAACCATACGTGATGCCATGAGAGATATCCTCGAATACGAGGGTTATGAAATAGATGAAGCCAAAGACGGCCAGCAGGGCCTCGAAATGGTAACTACCGGCAAGTATGACATAGCCCTTTGTGATATTAAAATGCCCAAGCTGGATGGCCTCGAGGTGCTTCTCAAAGCCCGTGAAGAAGGCGTTCTCACCCAGTTTGTTATGGTATCGGCTTTCGGAAACGTGGAAAATGCCGTTGAAGCTACCAAAAGGGGTGCGTTTGACTTTATCACCAAGCCACCCGATCTGAACCGGCTTTTGGTGACGGTCCGCAATGCCATCGAAAAAAGCAATGACACCGAAGTTATCAAAACCCTGAAGAAAAGGGTGTACAAGATCAACGAGATCGTGGGCGATTCTCCGCTGATCATGAAAGTAAAAGACACCATTGAGAAGGTTGCTCCTACTGAAGCCCGGATCCTGATCACGGGTCCGAACGGCTCGGGTAAGGAGATGGTGGCCAAGCAGATTCATGAACGCTCCAACCGCGTAAAAAAACCGCTCATTGAAGTAAACTGTGCGGCTATTCCCTCAGAGCTGATTGAATCAGAGCTCTTCGGGCACGAAAAGGGGGCTTTTACATCGGCGGTCAAGCAAAGGCTCGGCAAATTTGAGCTGGCCGATAACGGTACACTCTTCCTCGATGAGATCGGTGATATGAGCCTTTCTGCCCAGGCAAAAGTGCTGCGGGCATTGCAGGAAAGTAAAATCACCCGGGTAGGCGGAGAAAAGGAGATCAAGATCAACGTACGGATCATTGCGGCTACCAATAAGGACCTTAAAAAGGAAATTGCCGAAGGAAACTTCCGGGAAGACCTTTACCACCGGTTAAATGTTATCCCGATTTACGTACCGCCGCTTTCCGAAAGACGGGAAGACATTCCCCTGCTGGCTGAAAAATTCCTGCAGGATGTGGCCGAAGAATATAGCGATCAGCCGAAAACCTTCAAAGCCGACGCCATGGAGCACCTCAAAAGCCTTCCCTGGACGGGTAATGTACGGGAGCTGAGAAACGTGGTGGAAAGGCTGGTCATCATGTGCGGGCAGGAGATCACCATTGACGAAGTAAAACTATATGCCGGCCTGGGCCTGTAAAAGAAAAAAGGGGCGCTGAGGCCCCTTTTTTCAATCAACGTCAACTTCGTTTTATAAAACTAATCAGGAACAATATTACCAACGCACCGATCACGGCCGAAATAACGTTGGCAATTACACCGGAGCCTATGGAGATGCCCAAAACTCCGAAAAGCCAGTTACCGACTACTGCTCCAATGATTCCCACAATAATGTTTCCGATTAATCCGAACCCCATTCCCCGCTTGATCTCGCCTGCCAGCCAACCGGCAATGGCACCAATAATGATTGCATACAAAACGCCGTTCATAAAATTCAAGTTTAGGTTAAGAATTGATTTTCCGGACACTAATTTAGGAAACTATTAGCAAAATCAAATAAATTATTTATTTTATTATATTTCCCTCACCGCAACTTTTAACTGTTAACTTTTAACTTACCTGTTCACTCGTACACAAACTTCCCCTTCTCACTCTCTATCGTCAGCTTCTTCCCGTTAAACGCTTCCACCCGGCCTACAATCCGGGCCTCTATACCAAAAGATTCCGAAATGCGGATCACTTCTGCAGCATATGCTTCGGGCAGGTACACCTCCAGGCGGTGTCCCATATTGAACACCTTGTACATTTCTGCCCATGAAGTCCCGCTCTCTTCCTGGATCAGCCGGAACAGCGGCGGCACCGGGAACAGGTTGTCTTTGATCACATGCACCTGGTCTACAAAATGCAGCACCTTGGTCTGTGCTCCTCCGCTGCAATGTACCATCCCGTTTATCCGGCCCTTCAGTTCGCGCAGCAGCTCTTTCACCACAGGGGCATAGGTACGGGTAGGTGAAAGGATCAGCCTGCCAACGTTAACCAGCAGCGAGTCATTGATCCTTACTTCATCCAGCAGGTCTTTCGAGCCGCTGTAAACCAGTGACCCGTCTATCGACCCGTCGTAGCTTTCGGGGTATTTACCGGCATATTTCTTCGCCAATACGTCATGCCGTGCCGATGTCAGCCCGTTGCTTCCCATTCCGCCGTTGTATTCCTCCTCGTAAACGGCTTTCCCGGAAGAGGCCAGCCCCACAATCACGTCACCTGGTGCTATCCGGTCGTTGGAGATGACCTCCTCCCGTTTCATCCGGGAGATCACCGTGGTATTTACCGTAATGGTTTTCACGAGGTCACCCACGTCAGCGGTTTCCCCGCCGGTGCTGTAAATCTCCACCCCGTTGCTGCGCAGCATGGCCAGTACTTCCTCACTTCCGTTAATAATGGCCGAGATCACCTCTCCGGGTATCTTGTTCTTATTCCTGTCAATAGACGATGACATCAGGATAGGCCCGGTGGCACCTACGCAGATCAGGTCATCGGTATTCATGATGATGGAGTCCTGGGCTATTCCCTTCCACACCGACAGATCACCGGTTTCCTTCCAGTAAAGATAGGCCAGCGAGGTCTTGGTGCCGGCGCCGTCGGCATGCATAATATTGCAATAGCGCTCATCACCGCCCAGTATATCGGGCGAGATTTTACAAAATGCTTTGGGGTATAAACCCTTATCGAGCTTTTCAATCGCCTTATGCACATCTTCTTTAGAGGCTGAAACCCCCCGCTGCATATATCTTTCTGACATAGAAATAAAATTTGTACAAAATTACGGATTTTTACGGCTCAGCCGCCCGATTATCCTCCCAATAATCTCCTGCCGAAAATCAGCAGGCCCACCAGTACGGCACCCGTTACGGTAAAAAGCACAGCGGCCGCCGCCAGGTCCTTGACGGCTCCTACCGCCGGATCACGCCCGGGCAGCAGCCGATCGCACAGCTTTTCCAGGGCCGTATTGAATGCCTCAGCACTAAAAACCAGGAAAATACACGCCGTAACCGCGGTCCATTCCCAGGGTTTCAGCCCGAAATATACGCCCGCTGACACCACTCCCACAGCGGCTAAAAGATGGAAACGGGCGTTATTTTCGTACTTAAAAAGCAGGTAAACACCATTGATGGCATACCTGAAGCTTCGAAGCATTTTCCTGACATTCATATTCCGGGCTATTTAAACCAAGCGCTAATTTACCTAACTTTGCAAAAAAACCTGATCATGCCGAAAGCCAAATACGTTAGGGAATCGCACACTGTTATGACGGAAATGGTTTTTCCTAACGACACCAACCCCCTTTCTAATCTTATGGGAGGGAACCTCATGCGCTTCATGGACATCGCCGGGGCCATCTGCGCCCAGAAGCACAGCAACCGGATAGTGGTCACTGCATCGGTAGACAACGTTTCGTTTGTAAACCCCATTCCTTTGGGAAATGTGGTCACCCTCGAAGCCCGCATCACCCGGGCGTTCAACACCTCTATGGAAGTAGTGGTGGATGTTTTTTCGGAGAACATCCCGGCCGGCGTCAAAAATAAAACCAACCAGGCCTTCCTCACTTTTGTGGCTGTAGACCAGAGCGGCCGTCCTATTGAAGTATCGGAAGTTATCCCTGAAACGGAAGAAGAAAAAATTCAATATGAAAAGGCGCTGCACCGCCGCCAATTGCGTCTTCTGATGGCCGGCCGGCTCAATCCGACCGATACGGAAGAACTAAAAAAGACATTTTTTGAACATTCCGCTTCCATTTAATCAATGCAACTCGTATCTTTGCGTACTTTTTGAGGCAAGGTGCTCTTTTCAGAACGCTTTCCCGAAATAACGGCTCCATAGTTTAAAGGATAGAACGAAGGTTTCCGGTACCTTTGGTGGGGGTTCGATTCCCTCTGGAGCTACGAAAAAACCCGTATTGGCTTTAAAAGCTGATGCGGGTTTTTTATTCTCTCCCCCCTCAAACCAGGCATAACTCGCCTCAATATTTTGCCGGGTACGGCTCTTAACTTACATTTGTATAGCCCTGGCTGGTTTTATTTCAAATTATTTGACATCATACAGAGAATCAGGAATATGCAAAAAAACAAACATACTATAGCCCGAAAACCGACTTTGCTTCTTCTTTTACCCTTACTCTCCCTGCTTCTCTGCACCGGTACATTCGCCTTTGCCCAGGCCGACAGCTCAAAAACCCTGCAAGAAGTGACCGTCAGGGGCTTTGAAACCCGGCAGACGCCGTTGCAGACGCCTGCGGCGGTCAGCCGTATTTCCGGCGAAGACATCGGCCGTCATACGCTTTCCGACCCGCTCCCCGTTTTCAATTCACAAACGGGCATACGCATGGAAGAACGTTCTCCCGGCAGCTACCGCCTCACCCTCCGGGGGTCGTCGCTGCGCTCGCCTTTCGGTGTGAGAAACGTAAAGATTTACTGGAACGGCATCCCGATGTCAGATGCCAACGGCACCACCTATTTTAACCTGGTTGATTTTAATACGCTCGGCTCCATCGAGATTTTAAAAGGGCCTGCCGGCAGCATTTTCGGCGCCAGCTACGGAGGTGTCGTTCAGCTCAACACTCCTGCGGCCACAGCCGGTCATGAATTTACCGCCGGCATACAGGCCGGAAGCTATACTTCTTCAGCGGGCAATGCCCGGTATCAGTATGCCTCCCCAAAAATGAATATCCTGGCGGCATTTTCAGGCAGAACGTCAGACGGCTACCGTGACCATGCTGAAATGTCAGGATACAACGGCATTTTCTCCGGGTCTTTTTTCCTGAAGCAGGGCCATACCCTTACCTTCTCCTATTCGGGGGCCCATATTGACTACCAGACTCCCGGCGGACTTACCCTGGCACAGATGGAGGCCGACCGACGGGCCTCCCGCCCGGCCACGCCCACGCTGCCGTCTGCCCGTGACCAGCAGGCCGGCATTATCCAGACCTACCACCTCGCAGGCCTGACCCACGAATGGCAGGTAGCGCCCAAAACCGCGCTGACTACCACCCTGTTCTACGCCGGCAATGACCTGGCCAACCCTTTCATCACCAGCTACGAGCAACGAAATGAAAAAACCACGGGATACCGGCTGGTAGGCCGTACGGCGCTTGGGAGGATCATCTTTTATACCGGCTCGGAAGGGATATTTACCACATCCACCTTCCATGTCAATGAAAATAACTTCGGCAAAAAAGGGGCATTTCTTTACGACACCGATCTCCTCTCCCGCCAGCTTTCTCATTTTGTACAGGCACAAATCTCCCTGCCCGCACAGGTAGAAATCACCGGCGGGCTCAGCTACAATACCCAGCTTTACCGGAACGAAACCGTGGAGGCAGGCTCTCCCGCCGCCCTGTATGTCAGGGAAAGGCCCGGCTTACCCTGGAGCCCCCGCATAGCCATCCTTAAATCGCTGAATGCCAAAGCAGGCCTGTATTACACCTTCTCCAACGGCTACTCTCCTCCTACTGCGCAGGAAATGACGGCCAACTTTGAAAACGGGCATACCATCAGCCTGCTTGCCGAAAAGGGAGTAAGCCATGAGGCAGGTTTCAAATCACAATGGAACTCCATCTTCCGTACCGAAATAGCCGCATATTACCAGGTGGTCAGAAACGCCCTGGTGCGGCATGTCCTGGATAATGGCGGAGAATACTTTCAAAATACCGGGCGTATCCTCCAGAAAGGCCTGGAGATCACGAACCGGCTCACCTTTGATAACAAAGACAAGTATATCACCCATACCGACCTCCTCCTTAACCTGACCCTGAACGACTTCCGGTTCGGATCGTATGTCAATGAAGGCACAGACCTCCGGGGGAAAAAGCTGCCCGGTGCACCGGGCAGCTCCGTAGCCCTGTCGGGGAAATGGGTGCAGCGGAAAGGCGTATACCTTACGGCCGACATCAATTTCATATCCGGCATGTTCCTGAACAACCAGAATACGGTGAGCACGGAAGGCTATGCCACTACCCGGCTGAGAGCGGGCTGGAAATTTGCCATAGGGGATAAAGCCCGGGTAAACCTGTACGGCGGTGCAGACAACCTCCTGAATGAAAAATACTCGCTCGGCTTTGATTTTAATGCCATCGGTAACCGCTTTTATAACCCGGCTCCCCTGCGGAATTATCATGCCGGTGCCGGTATTACCCTTAAATTCCGGTGAGTCTCATTTAATCAGGCAGTAATTTTTCCAAATTATGCGTAAATTCGCTCCCTATTAAAATACAAAACATTTGAGTCTGGTAAATGAAGTAATCGGGTTTTTCATGAAAAGCAGGATAGGCAGAATTGAACATTTCAAGAACTATCCCATAGAAGCCCAGTCAGATGTCTTCCACAACCTGATAGACAGGGGACGTTTCACCGAATTCGGCCTGAAACACGGTTTTTCAGACATCAAAAGCATCAAAGACTTCCAGGAACGCGTTCCTGTAGTAACCTATGAAGAATACTTCCCCTGGCTCGAACGGGTGCTCAGGGGAGAAAAAAATATCACCTGGCCCTCTGAAATAACCTGGTTTTCCAAGTCATCCGGTACCACCAATGCCCGGAGCAAATTCATACCGGTCTCGGAAGAAGCCCTGCACGAGTGCAATTACAGGGGTGGAAGAGACATCCTGACCCTGTATGTGGAAAATGTACCCAACACCCAGCTTTTTACGGGGAAGTCCATTTCCATTAACGGCTCTTTGCACCCTAACCCGTACAACGAAAACGTACAGGCAGGCGACGTATCGGCCATTATCACCCGGAACCTGCCCAAGTGGGCGGAATATTTCAGAACGCCCCCTGCAGAAATTGCGCTTCTCGACAAATGGGAAGACAAGATGAAATACATGACCCGGCATTGTGTTCATGAAAACGTAGTGGCCATGCTGGGCGTACCCACCTGGGGAGTGGTGCTGATTGAACAGATCATGGAAGCGGTGGGTGCGCAAAATGCCCTCGAATTCTGGCCCAACTTCGAGGTTTTCTTTCACGGGGCCGTTTCTTTCACTCCGTACCGCTCAATGTTCAGGGAAAAGCTTTTCCCCTCCGCATCGGTAAACTACATGGAGTCGTACAATGCCTCTGAAGGTTACTTTGCCATCCAGGATGACCTCTCGCTCGAAGACCAGATGCTGCTGATGCTCGATTACGGCGTATTTTTCGAATTTCTGCCTGCCGAAGAGTGGGACAAGCCGTTTCCCCGCGCGCTCACGCTGGAAGAAGTAGAGCTTCACAAGAATTACGCGCTGGTCATCTCTACCAATGCCGGGCTATGGCGGTACAAAATAGGCGATACCGTAAAATTCACCTCCCTGTACCCTTTCCGGATAAAGATCTCCGGCCGTACCAAACATTTCATCAATGTTTTCGGCGAAGAGCTGATGGTCGAAAACGCCGATCAGGCGCTGGCCTGCGCCTGCGAAGAATCAGCCGTTGAGCTCAAAGAATATACCGCCGCTCCTATTTTTATGAGCGCTGATGCCAAAGGCGGCCACGAATGGATCATTGAGCTGGCCGCGCCTCCGAAGAACCCTGAAGCGTTTACCCGAACCCTGGATACCCGCCTGCGGGAAATAAATTCGGATTACGATGCCAAAAGACAAAAGGATATGGCCTTACAGATGCCCCTGGTTCATTTCTGCCCGCAGGGAACTTTCCTCAAATGGCTGCAGAAAAACAATAAGCTGGGCGGGCAGCACAAGGTACCCCGTTTAAGTAATGAAAGAAAACTGCTGGAAGAAATACTGGAACTGGCCGGCTGACCGGAAGAAAATTAACCCTTACTCCCACTTATAGCTCCCCGAGTCAAAATCGGAAGACTCCCTTGATTCCTCGGTATTCCTGTACTGCTCAAAGTCAATGTGCGGCAGAAGTTCATTTTTGATGTGGTTAACGGCATCCTGAAGAGCCTCAGCTACCTTGTCCAGGTCTTCTTTATAAACAAAAAGCTTGGACTTCTCAAATACAAAATCGCCGTCCTTCTGAAATCTTCTGCTTTCCGTTATCGTCAGATAGTAGTCATTTGAACGAGTGGATCTGACATCAAAAAAATAAGTTCTCTTTCCGGCCCTTATTTTCCTGGAGTATATCATTTCCTGGTCATCTCTTTCCACGCTGTCAAAATAGTTTTAGAGGTTTGTAAATGCGATCAAAAATATACTTTTATTAAAAATAAAAAAAATATTTACTTATAAAAAAATGCCTTTTTTGTATATTTGTTTTGGATATTTCTAATAATTTATAGAATATTTGTTACCGGCAAGGTAAAATAGGAAAGGGTCTGCACAATAAAATCATAAATAATGCATTGATTTGCAGTATGAAATATTTAAATAGAAAATTTTCATTGGTGTTTTTGACGATACTGATGACGTTAATACCTAATTTAAGTATTTACGCCCAAAAGGTCGATATCGGCCATATATTTAAGGGGTATGCATCGTATTATCATACCAAATTCCTTGGACGTAAAACCGCCAACGGTGAAACCTTTACCAGAGGAGCCTACACCTGCGCTCATAAATCTCTTCCCTTCGGAACGCTGATTGAAGTAGAAAATACCAAAACCGGTCGCTGGGTAATTGTACGGGTAAATGACCGCGGACCTTTCTCGCGGAACCGGGTGCTCGACCTCTCCATTGATGCGGCCAAACAATTGGGTATACTGGAAAAGGGCGTTGCCCATATTTCGGCAAAAGTGGTAGGTTTTGACGGTAACCTCGAACTGCTCCGCGACGGCATGGCCCTGGAAATCTACAATTGTTTCCTGGGCATAGGGAATAATCCGCTAAAAATTCCGTACTTGCCGGCTCAAAGAAGCTAATGTACTTTTCAGAATTTAATGCTGGAACTGGATCTTTCAAAAATCCGTGAATACGGGCGCCTCGATTTCCTGGCCAAACAGCTCGTGGAAGGTTTTATCACCGGGCTTCACAAATCTCCCTTTCACGGTTTCTCCGTAGAATTTGCCGAACACCGCCTGTATAATGCGGGCGAAAGCACCCGGCACATCGACTGGAAGGTCTTTGGTAAAACCGATAAGCTTTTTATCAAAAACTACGAAGAAGAGACCAACCTGAGGTGCCACCTCCTGCTGGATGTGTCTTCCTCCATGTATTACCCGCAAAAATCACGGGGCAAGCTCGCCTTTTCTGTACTGGCCGCTGCTGCCCTGGCCAATATGCTGCAACGCCAGCGGGATGCCGTAGGGCTGGTCACCTTCTCTGACCGGATTGAGACCCAGACCGAATGCCGGTCTACCACCACGCACCTGCAAAAAGTATTTTACGAGCTCGAACAGGTGCTCAACCGCGAAAAACGGAACCAGGCTACGGCCGTGGCCGATACGCTGCACCTGATTGCCGACAAGATCCATACCCGCTCGCTGGTGGTCATCTTCAGCGATATGTTCGAGGACGTGGAAAACAGCGAAAAGCTCTTTTCGGCCCTTCAGCATCTCAAGCACAAGAAGCACGAGGTGCTGCTGTTTCACGTCACTGAAAAAAAGACCGAAATGGCCTTTGAATTTGCCGACGGCCCCTATGAGTTCATTGATCTCGAAACCCATGAAAAGCTGAGGCTCCAGCCCGCCGATGTGCGGCAACGCTACATCAGGGCCCTCGATACCTTTTACCACGAGCTCCTGATCAAATGCGGCCAGTATAAAATTGATTTTATCGAGGCCGATATTGAAAAAGGATTTGACCCCGTGATGTCGTCTTTCCTTGCCAAAAGAGCTAAAATGCGCTGATATTACCGCTCAGCCTGAAAATAAACCCATCTTAAAAACGCGCTTGCACACCCGGACCGGCCTGTTTACCTTTGAAGAAAAAAACAAACATGTTACTGACAACAACAAATAACATTGAGGGAAGAATAATCACAGAATACAAGGCACTGGTTACCGGTGAAACCATTATCGGTGCCAATATATTCAAAGATTTTTTTGCCGGGATCCGTGATATTGTGGGTGGCCGTGCCGCCTCCTATGAAAATGTACTGCGCGAAGCCAAAGACACCGCCATCAGCGAAATGATAGAACGTGCCCGTTCTTACGGCGCCGATGCCATTATCGGCATTGACCTGGACTACGAAACCCTGGGCGAAAAAAACGGCATGATGATGGTAACGGCCTGCGGCACTGCCGTAAAACTGAACTAATGACAAAATAAGCGTGTTGTTACTCGTAGCCCGGCTTTCGAAAGAGCGCCGGGCTGTTTAATTTTGCAGTCGGGGAAGAAAAACTTCCCATCTTGAAAGTTTAGACCATGCTCTATCCCAAAAATATAGAAACCAAGCTGGGTTTTGATAAAATAAAAGAACTCCTGGAAGAAGAATGCGTAAGCTCACTGGGCAAGTCGTTCGTGGGCAAAATGCGTTTTTCCGCAAAATTCGACCAGATCCGGAAAATGATGGCTCAAACGGCGGAGTTCCGCCTGATCCTGGAAACCGAGTCGGCTTTCCCGAACCAGCATTATATTGACGTCACCGAATACCTGAAAAAGGCGGCCATTCCCGGGGCGATCATCTACGAAGAAGAATTCTTCGAGATCCGCTTATCGCTTACCACCATCCAGCAGATCATTCATTTCTTTCATAACCGGCCTGCAGAGAAATTCCCGGAGCTCCTGTCTCTGATGCAGGCAGCCCTCCCTCCTGACCGTCCCAGGGGCTGGGAAACCCTTCTGACAGAGATCACCTCAGTGATCGATGAACGGGGAAAAGTCAGGGACAACGCCTCTAAAGAGCTGTTCGATATCCGCAGGAAACTGGCCGTAGAGCAGGCCAATGTAAAGCGTACCCTCGACCGTATCTACCGGACCGCCAAAAATTCGGGGTGGATCGGTGAAGAAATGACCCTCGCCGTAAGAAACGGCCGCCTGGTGCTGCCCGTGCTTGCCGAACATAAAAGAAAGCTATCCGGTTTCGTTCACGACGAAACCTCCACCGGTAATATTGCCTATGTGGAGCCCGGTGAGGTGCTGGAAGCCAACAACGAGATCCGTGACCTTGAAATCAGGGAAAGAAGAGAAGTTTTACGGATCCTGGAGCAGCTCACCTCCCGTTTACGGCCGGAGCTGCCTGACCTCGAACGCTCGTATGTTTTTCTCGGGCTGATGGACTTCATCCGTGCCAAAGCCCGCCTGGCCATCCGTACCGACAGCACGTTTCCGCTGCTGGTGGAAGACCCGGTTGTTGACTGGCAGAATGCCCGGCACCCCCTGTTGCTGCTGGCGCACCGCAAGCAAAACAAGCCGGTGGTTCCGCTTCGCGTTTCCCTGAACAGCGAAGAACGCATACTGGTGGTTTCCGGCCCCAACGCCGGGGGGAAGTCCGTTATGCTCAAAACCATAGGACTGGTGCAGTACATGGCCCAGTGCGGTATGCTGCTCCCGGTTTCCCCCGATTCTAAAATAGGCCTTTTTAAGAGCCTCTTTATTGATATCGGTGATGAGCAGAGCATTGAAAATGACCTCAGCACGTACAGTTCCCACCTGACCAACATGCGGGAGTTTCTCCGGCATGCCGACCAGGATACCCTTTTCCTGATCGATGAATTCGGTACCGGAACCGAACCTTCGCTGGGCGGTGCCCTGGCCGAGTCTATCCTGGAGAGCTTTGCCGCCAAAAAAGCCTTTGGCGTGATCAATACGCACTATACCAACCTCAAGGTCTTTGCCGATAAAAACGAAGGCCTGCTGAACGGAGCCATGCGTTTTGATTCAGAAGAGCTGACCCCTATGTTTGAGCTGGAAATGGGTAAGCCGGGCAACTCCTTTGCATTTGAGGTAGCCCAAAAGATGGGCCTGCCCGCACATATCATTAAAAATGCCCAGCGTAAGCTCGGGAAAAACCAGATCAACTTCGAAAAGCTGCTGAAGGAGCTCGACATTGAGAAGAAAGCATTTGCCGAACAAAATGCCTTGTTGCAAAAGCAGGTTGAAGAGCTGAAAGAGCGTGCCGGGCAATACACCGCCCTGAAGAACTTCCTGGAAAGCGACAAGCAGCGCATCATTTCCCAGGCAAAAGAAGATGCCAAAAAGATAGTGCGCGACGCCAACAAAACCATTGAAAACACCATACGGCACATCAAGGAAAACAATGCTGAAAAAGAAGCTTCACGGCGGGCCCGCGAGCAGGTAAAAGAATTTGCCGAAACCGTTTTGCAGCCTGAGCCCGAAGCAGCCCCCAAAGTAATTGTTCAAAAAGCCGACGGCCCGATCATGCCCGGAGATTATGTGCGGATAAAAGGGCAGGAAGCCCTGGCCCAGGTGCTCAGCCTGAACGGCAAAGATGCAGAGATCTTACTGGGTGAGCTTAAATCCAACATCCGGCTGAACCGCCTGGAAAAAATATCCCGGAAAGAATTCCGCTCTTCGCAAAAAGAATCGGCCAAAAGCATGAAAGGAGTAGATCTCAACGAAAAAATGACGGGATTCAGCTTCAACCTCGACATCCGGGGCAAACGGGGCGAAGAGGCCCTCATAGAGGTCGATAACCTGGTTGATGACGCCATCCTGCTGGGATATCCCCAGCTCCGGATAGTTCACGGGAAAGGCGACGGTATTTTACGTAACCTGATCCGGAACCACATAAAACAATACAAGCAGGTAGGTAAAATGTACGACGAGCACGCCGACCGTGGCGGAGCCGGCGTGACCATCGTGGAAATGAAATAAACGGCTTTATTTCTTTTTCCCCTTAAAGGTGTTTCCCGCGTATTCGACCTCTATCCCGGTGATCCTCCCGGTGGCGTCCCGTTTAAATACAACGCCACCGCTGGCGGCGGTCATCTGGAAAGAATCTTTTACATCTGTAGCCATCAGCTGCGAGCCGCCTATGCTGGCCTCTATACCCAGGGTTCCGTTCTGAACCGTAATATTCACCTCCGATACCTCAGAGCTCCCCTCCAGGCTGTATTTCCCTGCATATTCATCAAAAGAAATGCCTTCTTTCGCCCCTTCAAAACTGCTCCCGTTAAAGCTTACCACCAGCCGTATCACCTTCCCCGATGTCTCCCGCACAAATTTTAAAAGCGCTTCGTAATTGTCTTCGGTAAATTCATCGGCTGTGCCCGACGGTACGATCTGTCCTTTCCCCACGCCTTCGGCATCGGCCATGAATGCCCCGTTTTCGTAAGAAATCACGATCTGTGCAAAGGGAGTACCCTGGAATTTATAGACCCCGGTATAGTCATTTGGATTGGGCTGCTGTGCCTTCAGCGCAAAAGAAAGGATTAAAAATCCTGTCAGAGCTACTAGTTTTTTCATCTCTTTTAAGGTTGTAATTTTTTAATTTTTAGATAAATTAACCAAATTTAAACAACATTACCACATAAATTATCTCCTGCCTCCGCTTTTTCCGTCACACCTTCTATTTTTGCGGTAAATCATTGACCATGGCCAAAGTAACCGAACATATTGCCAACAGTAAAGGGCAGCCCCTGTTCTCTATTGAGATCATTCCTCCTGTGAAAGGCGGAAAAATCGACGAGCTTCTTAACGACATTACTCCGTTGATGGAGCTAAAGCCCAAATTTGTGGACGTTACTTATCACCGGGAAGAATACCTCAGCCAGACACGCGACGACGGCACCGTGATTCAGGTCAAAACCCGCAAAAGACCGGGAACCGTAGGCATCTGCGCCGCCCTGATGCACAAATTTGATACCGACCCCGTGCCCCATGTACTGTGTGGCGGGTTCACCCGCGACGATACCGAAGACCTGCTCATTGACCTGAATTACCTGGGCATAGAAAACGTGATGGCCCTGCGCGGTGACCATGCCAAGCCTTTTACCTCTTTCAAACCCCGGAAAGGCGGCCATGCCTATGCTTCCGAGCTCATTACACAGATCCGGGAAATGAACGAAGGAAAATACCTTCATCAAACCTCCGAGTACCTGAACAACTCCGACTTCTGTATCGGCGCAGCGGCTTATCCTGAAAAGCACTTCGAGGCAGAAAGCTCACGGGTAGATTTCGAGCACCTTAAGCAAAAAGTAGCCCGCGGCGCCGACTACCTGGTTACCCAGATGTTTTTTGATAACCGGAAATATTTTGATTTCGTGGAAAAATGCCGTACCCATGGCATCAACGTCCCGATTATTCCCGGCCTCAAAATCCTCTCCACCAAAAAGCAGCTGGAGGTACTTCCCAGGTTGTTTTATCTCAACATCCCTGAAGAATTTGCTACCGCCATCCGGCAATGCAAAGACGATAAGGAGGTTCGTAAGGTCGGTATCGAATGGTGCATCCGGCAATGCCGCGAACTTAAAGCCTTCGGTGTACCGGCTCTGCATTTTTACACCATGAGCAAATCTACCACTACCCTTGCCGTAGCCCGGGAAGTATTTTAAAGAGCACAGATTTTCCGGTCAGATGGACTGTTATTTACGGGCAAAACATCATTCTTCATTACTAATGAACAATAATATTCATTACTAATGAATATTATTAATTATTACCAACAAATTATATTATTTAATAGTACTGGATAATATTGTTCATTACTATTAAATAAATGAATATATTTGTATTTGATATCTTATTAAGATGCTGTTAGATAGCCAGATAAATGAAGTAGCCGACCGTCAGAAAAAAACATTTCTGGACAGAAATACGGGCGTTTTGAGAGAAAAACGGCAGGAAATAACCCTGTATGAGAACTTCGTAACGGTTATAACGGGGGTCAGACGGGGTGGAAAAAGCACGCTGATGCTCCAGTTACTGGAAAATGCGACAGAAGGGGTATTCTTCCTGAACTTCGAAGATCCCCGCCTGGCCGGTTTCGACCCGGATGATTTTTCAAGGCTCGACACCGTTATAGAGAAAGCAGGTGCCCGGATATTATTTTTCGACGAGATCCAGATGCTTACTCATTGGGAGGGATATGTCCGTCAAAAGCTGGACGAAAGCTTCCGGGTGGTGGTCACGGGCTCCAATGCTACTCTTTTGAGCCGGGAGCTGGGCACCAAACTCACCGGAAGGAATCTCCCATATGAGCTGTTCCCTTTTTCTTACCGGGAATTCCTGGCCTTCAGTTCCCGCGAAAATTCCGATAGCAGTGTCCTGTACTACCTGGAGCACGGCGGCTTTCCTGAATACCTGAAGACCGGGAACGGCGTAGTACTCAACCGGCTTCTCGAAGATATCCTGATGAAAGACATCGCGGTACGGTACGGGCTCAGGGATGTCAACTCCTTGCGCCAGCTAGCCGTTTACCTCCTCTCCAATATAGGCAAACCGGTATCAGCCACAGGGCTCAAAAACCTCTTTGATCTCCGTTCACCGGCTACTATACTCGAGTATTTTTCCTACCTGGAAAATACCTATGTAGTACAGTTTATGCCCAAATTCAGCTATTCGTTAAAGGTACAGATACGAAATCCCAGAAAAGTATATGCCATAGATATGGGCCTGTTTACCCATAACTCCATCGTTTTTACCGATGAAGCCGGCAGACGCCTGGAAAACACCGTTTACCTGCATCTCCGGAGAAAATACACCGAACTCTACTACTTCCAGGATCAAAGGGAATGTGATTTCATCGCCGTCTATAAAGGGAAACCTGTAGAAATCCTGCAGGTATGTTACGAATTAACGGATCTTAACAGGAACAGGGAATTTACGGGGTTAAAAGAGGCCCTCGACTTCTTTAAAGAAGAAAAGGGACGGATTATCACCTTTCACCAGAAGGATACCTTTAAGTTTCACGGGAAGGTGATCGAGGTGGTGCCGCTGAAAGAGTTTCTGATGGAATAAGAATAGGCTGTAATGACCCTTGGCCACCGGCAGAGGACATGAAAAGAGGCGCCCGGAATTACCCGGACGCCTCTTTTACCGTATTGCAATTTAGTTCACTGACACCAGCTCCAGCTCGAAATTGAGCTCCTGGCCGGCCAGCGGATGGTTGGCATCCAGGCGCACATAGGCGTCTGTCACTTCCCGGATAATGACCGGAACCGCTCTTTGTCCGTCATGCATATTGAGGGTTTCACCTACCACCAGCGGAATATCCGCCGGGATATCCGCCCGGTCAAAGTTAAAAACCATTTCTTCGCTGGCGGGACCGTAAGCGTCTTCTACCGCAATATGGATAGATTTCTTTTCACCCACTTCCATTCCCTGCACGCCTTCATCAAAACCTTTGATGACCATACCGCTGCCTACTTCAAATTCCAGTGGCTCACGGCCTTCTGAAGAGTCGAAAAGCGTACCGTCGTTCAAGGTTCCTTTGTAGTGGATGGCTACTTTATCTCCTGATTTTACCATTTTATTCGATTTTAGTTTACTATTAATATGCTTTGGCAAATATAACCCTGCCCCGGGAAGGCTGACCGGAATAAACACAACAGCCCTCTTCTTCGGTAAAGTCTAAAGGAATACAACGTATGGTAGCCTTTGTGAGTTCCTTGATTTTCTCTTCGGTTTCCGAAGTGCCGTCCCAATGCGCCAAAAGGAAGCCCCCTTCCTCAATTTGCCGGGTAAATTCTTCCCAGGTATCCACCTTAAAGGTATGCTCCTTCCTGAATTTCAGCGCTTTGTTGTAGATATTGGACTGGATGTCATCCAGCAGCGCCACCAGGTAGTCATAAAGGCCGTCAAGCGACACCGTTTCTTTGCTCAGCGTATCTCTCCGGGCTACTTCCACCTGGTTATTTTCCAGGTCCCTGGCTCCTACCGCAATGCGCACAGGCACTCCTTTGAGCTCATATTCTGCAAATTTCCAGCCGGGCCGGGCCGAATCGTCGTCGTCAAATTTAACACTTACCCCGTGCGACTTCAGCTCGTTAATCAACGGCAGAAGCCGGTCGTAAATGGCGTTCAGCTGCTCTTCTCCTTTATAAATGGGCACGATCACCACCTGGATAGGGGCCAGCCTGGGAGGCAGCACCAGGCCCAGGTCATCGGAATGCGCCATGATCAGCGCTCCCATCAGGCGTGTGCTCACACCCCATGACGTTCCCCAAACATATTCCAGGTTACCGTTTTTATCCTGGAACTTCACATCAAAGGCTTTGGCAAAATTCTGTCCCAGGAAGTGGCTTGTACCGGCCTGCAGCGCTTTGCCATCCTGCATCATCGCCTCAATACACAGGGTGTCATCGGCACCTGCAAAACGCTCGTTCGGGGTTTTCCGTCCTCTTAGTACGGGTACGGCCATCCACTCTTCTGCAAATTTTGCGTATACTTCCAGCATCTGCGCCGTTTCCGAAACCGCCTCGTCGCGGGTAGCGTGGGCGGTATGCCCTTCCTGCCAGAGAAACTCCGCCGTGCGCAGGAAGATCCGTGTACGCATTTCCCACCGGACCACATTGGCCCACTGGTTGATCAGGATGGGCAGGTCGCGGTGCGACTGCACCCAGTTTTTATAGCTGTTCCAGATGACGGTCTCCGAGGTAGGTCTTACAATCAGCTCCTCTTCCAGCTTCGCTTCCGGGTCTACAATCACTCCTTCTCCGCCCGGGTCATTCTTCAGGCGGTAATGCGTAATTACGGCACATTCTTTCGCAAAACCCTCTACGTGAGAGGCTTCTTTGGAAAGAAATGATTTGGGAATAAAAAGCGGGAAATAGGCATTGGTATGGCCGGTTTCCTTAAACATATCGTCAAGCGCACGCTGCATCTTCTCCCAGATGGCATATCCGTAGGGTTTGATGACCATGCAGCCCCTGACCGCAGAGTTTTCTGCCAGGTTAGCTCTTTTTACCAGCTCATTATACCATTCTGAGTAATTCTCACTTCGGGTAGGTAATGATTTCGACATCTTCTGATTGTTAAATTTGTACGGTTTACCGTCTCTCTTCGTTAATTATTAACATGGGAATTTGCAAAGATAAGTTATATAATTACATTTGTAATACTTAAAAATGGCTTTATCAGGAGCGAAAAAAAAATGTTAAAGGCATACAAACCTTTCTGCATGATTTCAGTCTAATAAGTAAAGCGATAGATTTTAAGATTTTTAAATATATTTACGACTATGAAAATCAACAGATTAGCATTGTTTTTAGGAGCGGGGGTGTTGATGGCCTCATGTACCGGTAAATCTGTTCCTTCCAAAACAGATACCGATGACATGTATGTGAAGTCGGGTGATGTGGTGCTTCCCGGTGCAGTAGCTGCCAGCCGTACACAGGCTCCTGCGGCTGTTCCTTATGACGACAGCTATGACCCTGCTACCGAAGGCTTCCAGGGAGGTACTGATGAGTATTTCGATGAGAATTACCTCAGCAGCAAAGACCTGAAAAGAAAAGTAGGTGCCAATGCCGGCTATTCTGACGGCTATGCCGACGGTTACAGCCAGGGCTGGTCTGATAATTCCTGGACCTATGCCGGAGCAGGCAGGTTCATGAATTCGCCTTTCGGCTATTACAATTCGTTCTACCCTTCTATGCGTTCAGGATTCTACATGTCTTACTCGCCCTATTTCGGAAGTTACCTGGGTATGAGCATGGGCATGGGCTGGGGATCCAGATGGGGCGGCGGATGGTATGATCCGTGGGATCCTTTCTACAGCTCATACGCTTACGGATGGGGCGGTTATCCGTACTACGGCTACAACTCATTCTACTCTCCATGGGGCTATAACCCATACTATGATTACTACGGATGGGGCGGTTACCGCAATCCTTATTACGGATACCAAACCGTTTACGTGAATAATATTTATAACGGAAGAACCGTGAGGCAAAGAAATGCCAGCCTGGCCAACAGCAGGTACAATGACCGCCTGGTAAGCAGAACTTCTGCCCAGAATGCCCGTGTGGCAGCGGTAGACAGGAGCTCACGCTCGGCAATAGGCAGAACCGCCGGCAGTTCGGCAAGAGAAATTAATTCGGCTGCCCGTATGGGGGCTACCGACCGGAGCAGCATCAGCCGGAGCTCGGGCACAAGAAGCTACGATTCGTATACCCGAAGCAGCAGCCCGGTTAACTCCGGACGTGCATCGCAGTCAGCCGGATCACGGGTGAACAGCTCTTCAAGCCGGGGCGGAAGCTATTCGCCGGCCAGCCGTCAGAGCCCTTCTACTTACAGCCGGGGCAGCGAACGGAGCTCGTCGCCTTCGTATAACAGCGGAAGCAGGACTTCCTCGCCGTCATACAACAGCGGCAGCAGAAGCTCATCGCCTTCGTATTCAGCTCCTTCCCGCTCTTCTTCTTCCTCCGGTAGCAGCTCTTCCGGAAGCAGTAGCAGCAGAAGTAGTAGCGGTAGCAGCAGAGGCCGCGGATAATATTAAACAGGAACATAATTTTACTCCCCGCTGATTAACCAATTCCGTTCATTGGCGGGGATCTTTTTTTCCATAATTGCAATGAAAAAGTTAATTTTAACAGGCCTGACAGGATTAGCCTTCTGTTTAACGGCTAACGCGCAGGGGACCGATGAACCTTTCTTTCATCTGAGAAAGTACTACACACAGGGCAACTACGGCACGGCTCGCAGCCAGGCCATGGGAGGCGCTTTTACCGCTTTGGGCGGGGATCTGAGCAACACGTATATTAACCCGGCGGGACTGGGTTTTTATAACCGTTCCGAGTTTTCAGGCACCTTTAACTTCATAGGCAGCAAAAATACAGCTACCTATATTGATCAGTCGACCACCGAAAACCGATCACCGCTGGATATCGGTCAGCTGGGTGTGGTATTTTCAAGAGAAGGTACGGGCTCCCGCTTAAAGAAAGGCAACTTCGGGATTTCCTACAGCACCCTCGCCTCCTTCTCCAATAGCTATTCGTTCAGGGGGAGCAACAATGCACACTCTATCTCCGATTCTTTTGCCGAACTGGCCAACGGGTCGGGCTTAACACCCAAGGAGATCGCAGACGACTACGACAAATACGGGAATGCCCCTGACGGCTTCTCTATGGCCCTGATGGGCGGCTTATTGTTCTACGATCAGGGACGTTACCTGGTGAATGAAGAAGCTCTTCCGGTAAGCCAGTCGGGGAAAGTGACGGAATCCGGTAACCTGGGACAGCTGAATGTGAGCTACGGGGCCAATTTTGACGACAAAACGTACATCGGGGCCGGCCTGGGGATACAAACCCTGCGGTTTGACCGGTCTACTTCCTTTGACGAAAAGTTCCCTTCCAATGCACAGTACCTCAGGTCCCAGTATTACGACAATGAGCTGAGCATCAACGGCACAGGCCTCAACCTGACCGTAGGGGTCATCCAGCGGCTCAACGACCACCTGAACCTGGGCGCCACCATCACCACTCCTACTTTACTATGGCTCACCGACAGCTTTATCCAGTATGCCGGCGTAGACCCGATCACGTCTGATGCCATCTTATACGACAGGGATGCCCGGACAGCGCTTGATGAGTTCAAATACCGGGTAGTATCACCTTTAAAGGCTAATGTAGGCCTCAGTGCCTTCCTGCCGCAGAAAATAGGTGTGGTCAGCGTAGAGGCCGAGTATGTGGGCTTCAGCCGGATGAACATCAAAGACAAGAATTCAGCGGCCTGGTCAGACGGGCAGAACGGAAGCATCCAGGACGAATACAAAGACGTGGTCAATCTGAAAGCCGGGGTTGAATTGCGGAAAGGCATAGGAAGGCTGCGGGGCGGTATAAACCTCATTAATGATCCGCTGCGGTACGCTTCTGATTTTAACGTCAAGAAAAATGCCGTCGTAGGAAGTGCAGGTGTAGGTATCCGGACTGCCAATTTCTTTGCTGATCTCTCCTACTCGCGGTATGTCAGCACCGGTGCGTACAACCCGTATATCCTGGATGACGCAAGCCACAACTCGGTTTTGTTCCGCCAGGTAAGAAGTACCGTAGGAATAACCGTGGGATCATTCTTTTAACAGGGTATACGACAGGTAACATTTAATATCATTGAGGGCCGGGTATCCGGCCCTTTTTTTACGGTCTTTCAGATTCTGCCGGGCCTTTATTCATAGACCGGCGCTAAACCTCCGGACTACATTCGAGGGGTATAGCTTATTGGGTTACCTGGTACCCGATGAGGCTGATAGCGCGTTTTCCGGGAACAGCCTGGTAAACAAAGATCTCGTAGGTATTGCCCGCCTGCTGGAAGTTGCCTTCAAAATAGCTGCGGTCTGTTTCACCCGTAAGCGTGTTCTGCAGGCCGAAGGCGAAGTCGTAAACGCCGTTTTTAAGGAGCAGTACATGCTGCAGAAAGCCTGATTCTGCATCAAATTCCAGGGGCAGGTACTGCCAGTCGGTCAGCTTTCCGTAAAGCACGGGTTCGGTGTTATCGGGGTAGTGGCCGGGCGTCAGCCGGAAAAATACGTTTACGTAATCCGAGCCGGTGTCGGCATCGCCGCCGTCGCGGTTGGCGATCACCAGGCCACCGTCATTGTCATAGGCATCCACAAAGTTGGTTCCGGAGCGGCTCAGCTGGGGGTTGGTGAAGACGTCGTCAGGCCTGCCGCGAACGATCTCTTTCACGTTCTGTCCCCGGCTGATGTTGCTGCTGATATCCAGGTAACGGAATTCATTTCCGGCAGGAAAGAGATAGTCATTATTGAAGGGCTGGAGGGTAAAGGTGTTTCTCCCCGAGCTTGCCAGGTCGTCGTTATTCACTTCTTTCCACTGGTTCCGGTTAAACCGCAGGTACACTTTCAGCTCACGCCGGGGGATACCGATCCGGTAATTGCCCAGGTCTATTTTGAGATCGAGCTGCTGATGGGTTTTCCAGAATTCAGGGTCGCGGGCCGGGTTCACAGAGGCAACGATATTGACCTGGTTTTCGTAAATCCAGAATTTCCTTTGCACAACCAGCTCGTCATTTTCAAAGAGCTGGAGTACAAAATTACCGGAAATGGTGGGTTTAGGTACTACAAAACGGTAGTGATAGTACGGCACTTTGGTGTTTTGAGAGACCTGGAAGTCGTTCAGGAAAAATTCATTGATGCCGGTGAGGTATTCCATGTCGAGCAGGCGTGAGCGGGTCCAGTCTGCCTCACAATGCATGATTCTCACCTTATACTGGGAGAACCGGGCCCGGAGGTCATCAAATTCCAGGACGATCTGCTGGCCTGCATTCTGAAGGTCGGCCACCGGCGGGTTCAGGTAACGCGTTTCCGGCCGGTCGCCCCGGGCAAATGCATACAGGGTGATGGTTTTCAGCGACTCGCTTTGGGTAAACTCTTCATACGGCTGCTGCGCCCGGCTTTCTCCCGAAAGCAGCAGGATCACGGCGATGATGGCTCTCTTCATGTGTATAAACTTTAAGCTATGAGCTGAGAACTGCTGATAGCTCTTAGCTGACGGCTGATAACTCATGGCTATTTCACCGGGCTTCATCCAGCTCGGTAACTTTCATTTCCCATAACCCGTGCAGGTCTTCCAGCCGGGTTTTCGATTCGGTATAACGCCGGTTCAGCTGTTTCAGCCTGCTTTCGTCTGAAAATATTTCTTCCCGGGTCATTTCCAGCTCCAGCTGAGACACTTCTTCTTCTTTCCGGGTAATCTCCTCCTCGATCTGCCCGATTTCCTTCTCCAGCTTTTTCAGATCGGTAGCCGAAGCCTGAACCGGGGCCTTTTTTCCGGCCGAAGCGGCCGGTTTTGCGGCTTTCTTCACCGGCTCATCCAGGGTTCTGCCCTGCTCTTCCATCCAGGTGGCAAATTCCTCGTAGCTGCCGGGGTATTGCTTTATTTCGTTATCTTCAATGTACCATACCTTGTTGGAGACCTGCGAGATAAAATGGCGGTCGTGCGAGACCACCACATAGGTGCCTTCATACTGATCCAGCGCCTGCACCAGGATATTGACCGACTGCATGTCGAGGTGGTTGGTAGGCTCATCCAGCAGCAGGAAATTGGCTTCGGAGATCAGGATCTTGGCCAGCGCCACACGCGACTTCTCCCCGCCGGAGAGTACCTTGATCTTTTTGAAGACCTCATCGCCGGTAAAGAGGAAACAGCCCAAAACCGACCGGAGCTCGGTTTCGCTCTTGGAGCCGTCGGCATACTTCAGCTCTTCGAGAAGGGTTTCATCGAGGTGCAGCGATTCCAGCTGGTGCTGGGCATAGAAGGAGAAATTAACGTTATGGCCCAGCTTGCGCTCTCCCTGCACAGGCTCGGTGCCGGCAATGATGCGCAGTAGGGTGGATTTTCCTTTCCCGTTTGCACCGATCAGCACGATCTTATCGCCGCGCTCTATGGTAGCAGAGGTATTTTTTAAGATGACCTTATCGCCGTAAGCTTTGGATACATGGTTCAGCTCCATCACATGCCGGCCGGGCTGGGTACCGAATTTAAACCGGAAATGCACCCTGGCCGTTTCATCAATGACATCGTCAATGAGCTCCATACGGTTCAGGGCTTTCACCCTCGACTGCACCTGCCGGGCCTTGGTGGCCTTGGCTTTAAATCTTTCTATAAAGCGCTCGGTTTGCCGTATCTGCGCCTGCTGGTTCTCAAATGCGCCTTTCTGAATCTCGTTCCGGAGCGCTTTTTCTTCTACAAAAAAGCTGTAGTTGCCGGGATAATAAACCAGCTTGTTGTTGGTTACCTCCACGGTAATAGTACATACGTTATCCAGGAACTGGCGGTCATGGGAAACCACGATCACCGCATTTTCATAGTTGGCGATGTATTTTTCCACCCATTGGATGGAAGGAAGGTCGAGGTGGTTGGTGGGCTCATCCAGCAGCAGCACCGAAGGCCTGGACAGCAGCAGCTTGGCCAGCATGACACGCATCCGCCACCCCCCGGAGAATTCTTTCAGGGGCTTGGAGAGCTCTTCTGTACGGAAACCCAGTCCTTCCAGTATTTCTTCTGCTTTCGACTGGATGGTATAGCCGTCCAGCAGGTCAAATTCATGCTGGAGCGTGCCCAGCTTTTCTACCAGCTCATCGCGGTAGTTGGTTTCCATCTCATGAAGCACCACATCTATTTCTTTCTGAAGCTGCAGCTCCCGCTCAAACCCTTCCATGGCCACGGTAAGAATGGAATCTTCGGTCTGGTAAGACAGCAGGTCCTGGTTCAGGAAGCCGATGGTACAGTCGCCTGATTTCGAGATACTGCCCGCATCGGGCTGGTATTCGCCCACAATCAGCTTCAGCAGGGTGGATTTCCCTTTCCCGTTCAGGCCGATCAGCCCGATCTTGTCTTTGGGTTTCACCTGCAGGTTGGCATCTTCAAAAATGGCCCTGCCTCCGAAATAAAACGACAGGTTATTAATATTCAGCATAGGATAACAAAAAAGTCTACAAAATTACACGGTTACGGTCAATTCTCAGGGGTTTTGTGCGGATATAAAACAAAAACGCCGGCATAACCAGCCGGCCCTTTGCAATTAACCCTAACCATTATAGAATATTTATTTATCCGTTTTCCGTGATTTCATCATGTTTATCACTTCATATACAAACAGTATTAACAGAAGTGGTAAAATAAACAAAACATCCAGTCTGCTTAGAAAGATCCCGATACCTTCAAAGTTGCCCAGCATATCAGAAAATGTTTTAAGTGCAAAAATACGTCTATATTAAACAATGCGCAACCCGTGAAAAAACCCATTTTTTTCCGGGTGTTTTAACTTTAGACCGTCAATCGTTCATTTGGTCACTTAATTTTTTTCGGTTCTATGTAACTGGTACTGTGTACTCTGGGGAGGGGTTTATTTTTTGATGAGTGCCGCCATGGTCAGCGAGAGGTCCATGAATACGATTTTTGCCCGTACGTTGCGCTCTATGTGCATCATGGCTTCGGAGATGGCCCCGGAAATTTTATCGATGTTTTCAAACCGGAAAACTTTGGAAAATTTCTGAACGAAGGTCAGCTCATCGTTTTCCAGTTTGATCATGTGGCCCAGGCCGATGTTTTCCAGGTAGATCTCCCGTAAAATTTTCAGCCCGTATTCCAGGATATTTTTTTGCTCTTCTTTTGAGAATTCGTCGAAGCGGTCGGCAACCGGCACCAGCTTAGCCAGGTCAAACACAAAACAGTAGCGCATCCAGTTCACAAACCATTCTTTATGGTCTGTTTCTTCCCGTCCCAGGTGGCTTAGAGCCAGGTTGATGTTTCCTTCGGTCAGGAAGGCGATCCGGGTGGCCCGCTCCCGGGTGAGCCCGTGCCGCTCTGCCAGGAAACCGACCATTTCTTCTTCGTCCAGCTCCCGTACGGCCACCCGCTGTACGCGCGACTGGATGGTAGGCAACAGGCGGTTATAGTCAGAAGTGATGAGCAGGAAGAGGGTCTTTTCCGGCGGCTCTTCCAGGATTTTCAGCAAGGCATTGGCAGCCGGGGCCGCCATGGATTCCACATTCCAGATCACGACCACTTTATACCCGCCTTCATACGATTTCAGGGAAAGGTTCTGGATGATCTGCCGGGATTCTTCTACCGGGATGTTTCCCTGCCGGATACCGATGCGGTTCAGCCAGTCGGAATACGACCCGAACGGATTTTCTTTGACGAACTCGCGCCATTCGGCCATGAAGTTTTCCGAAAGAACTTTTTTACCGCCTGCCGTAGGAAATGTAAACGACAGGTCAGGATGAACCAGCTTATCGTATTTGCTGCAGCTGGCGCATTGCCCGCAGGAGTCTTCACCGGTGCGGTGGCTGCAATTGATGTAGGTAGCAAAGGCCAGGGCCATCGGTAATGCCGCGCTGCCGCTTCTGCCGTCAAACAAGAGGGCATGCGCAACATTTCCCCGCCTGACCGAATCGGTAAGCCGTTCTTTGATCTCGCTCAGTCCTGGTATTTCAGCCCACCTCATAACCGGTTTTCGGCAATGTATTTCAATATGTTCAGGTCTTTCCCGTCCAGCGACTGCGATCTCCTGGACATGGTAGCCCCGATCACTTCCACTGCTTTGTCAAAGCGATAAGGCTGGTACCCTTCTGCTTTGCCGCCCCAGGTAAAACCCGGTATAAATTTTTCCTGGAAACCGCTGCCGTAAATATTGCTGCACACACCGGCCACCGTACCGGTATTAAACATGGTGCTGATGCCAGCTTTGGTGTAATCGCCCAGGAAGGTCCCGCAGAAAATCTCCCCTGTATCGTAAAACCCGTTTAAGGCATACGAGTACAGGCTAACGGATTTGTAATTGTTTTTCAGGTTGGAATTGTTGGTATTGGCGCCCAGGTTACACCATTCGCCTATATAGGAATTCCCGAGGAAACCGTCATGCGCTTTGTTGGAATAGGCATGAAAGACCGAGTTACCCACTTCACCCCCAACCCGGCAAAAAGGCCCGATGGTGGTGTTGGAGCGGATTTTTGCCCCGAACGCCACCATTGCATTCCTGCCGATGGCCACAGGACCGATGATGATGGCTCCTTCCTGGATAATGGCGTCGTCATCGATATACACCGGGCCGGCTTCTGCATTGATGATAGCTGCCCGTACCTGTACATTGCTGCCCGTAAAAACACGGTCTTCCCTGTATATGGCGGTATGCGGGTCGGTAATTTTCTCCGAGGGCCGGTTCGCGCTCAGCAGCGCATAATCAACCTCTATCTGCGGCCCGTTGTTCAGGAACAGGTGCGGCAGCTCACGCACAAAAGAAACGGGCTCTTCGTACGCCCTGCCTTTTTTTGCCGGTTCAAACCCGTAGTCCAGGTGATCAGCGGTTCTGAGGGCAATGAGGTCGTTTCCGGCATAGATGCTTTCCCCGGTATTTAACGCCCGCACGGCGCGAACCAGCGCTGCATCGGGCAGGCAGGAGGCGTTGACATACAGGTTATCTGCCGTATACCGGGCAGGAAATTTTTCTTTTAAGTACTCTTCGGTCAGGAAAGAGGCCGGGCTATTCAGCCTCTGCTCCCATTTTTCAGTCAGTGTCAGTACTCCGCAGCGCAGGCCGGCCACCGGCCGGGTGAGCGTCAGGGGCTTCAGGAAGTCCCTGTACTCCGGAGTATCGAAAAGAATCAGGTTCATTTATTTCACAGCGGTTAATTCGAGTGCCATTTTAACGGCTTCATAGGCATTGACCACCCCACCGGTGGTGCTGATGTCTTCTAGGGTAACCGGTTTATCGTCTACTTTCACGGTTTGTCCGGGAAGCTTCACAGCCGATTTCAGGATAATGTCTTTTATTTCGTAATGGGTAAGCTCAGGAAAGTACGAGAACAGCATGGCAGCCAGGCCTGTTACCACCGGTGCGGCCATACTGGTGCCGTCAAGCTCCTGGTATTCTGAGCCGGGGGTTGTGCTGTAAATGGCTACACCCGGTGCAAAAACGTCTACTCCTTTCTTACCGTAGTTAGAAAACGGAGCCACCATTTTCTCACCGGCTTCAAAGCTCAGGGCTCCTACAGAAATCCAGTTTTTGAATTCTTCACCCTTCAGCGGCTTGCGGCTGGGGTACTGAGGCTGGGTATCCACATCTGCATTGTCATTCCCGGCAGCCGCTACCAGCAGCACGCCTTTGGAGTCGGCATATTTAACGGCTTCATCCACCCATTTTTTATCGGGTGAAAGCGATTTCCCAAAGCTCATGTTAATGACTTTCACCCCGTTATCCACGGCGTAGCGGATGGCATTGGCTACGTCTTTGTCGCGCTCATCCCCGTCAGGAACGGCCCGTATCACCATGATCTTCACATCATCGGCTACGCCCAGAACGCCTTTGTTATTGGTTCTGTCGGCACCGATAATACCAGACACGTGCGTACCGTGCAGGGCATCAGGCCCTACCACCTCATTGTTACCGTATTTACCGTATTCCAGCTCTTTCAGGTTATCACCTACCAATGCCCGTGGGTGGTAATCGAAGTTCAGGTTATATTTTACCTGATTTTCAAAATGCTCCGCCCCTCTTTTCAGTTCGTTAATGCCGCCCATTTCGTTCAGCTGCAGCCACATCTCGCGGGCCGCCCGTCCTCTCCGGTCCAGCTCAGCCACTTTCAGAGCGCTGACCACCTCTGCTGTGAGGGCTTCTTTGCCCGATGCAGCCTTCAGGATGGTCTCGGCTTCCTGCAATGCATTAAGCATATTGCGGTACATGGGCAGGTATTGTTCGGCTTCTTTACGGTCTTTTTCGATGCCTTCCCTGAGCTTGTTCATAAGCTCGTAGTCGGCTTTGTTCTTTTTGATCAGCTTTTTACCCGGCTTGTCACCGAATTTCTCCTTCAGGGTATTGTACACCCGCACACTTTCCAGCTGTTCGGCTACTATATCCTCTCCTTTGGCATTGCCCAGGAAGTCCCAGCCGTTGATGTCATCAATGAATCCGTTCTGATCGTCATCTATACCGTTACCGGCTATTTCTTTCGGATTTTTCCAGATATTTTCTTTGAGGTCTTCGTGGTAGATATCCACACCGGAGTCGATTACGCCCACCAGCACGGTCTGGTGCTTCCTGTTTTTCAGCAGCTCCCGATAGGCTTTTTCGGTGCTGATGCCTCGTACTCCGTTTTCTTTGAGATCAAGGTTATACCAGTTGAATTGTGTTTTGAGGTTCTGGGCAAGCAATGTGGAGGAAAAGAAAACGCCAGCTACAAAAAGTAATTTCTTCATACGTATTATCCGGGTTATGTTTATTTCATAAAGACGTTAAACCCTGCATCTTTATGCGTATAAGCAGATTAAAATTATTGCGAGGGACAAATATAAGACAAAAAAGTGCGTGAGTCGTTAACGAACCCACGCACTTCCGTAAATTTTAGTCCTTATTTTCAGTTATTGATCCTGTAGGCTACGCCGCTCGGGTTTTTCCCTTTTCCCGGGGATGCGATTTCCACCTGGCTGAGCTGAACCCCGTTTTCAAGCAGGTAGTCGCGTATGGCATACGCCCGGTCAACGGCCACGCGCCCCGATCCCCGCAGGGGGGTCAGTACCAGCTTCTTCCGTCCTTCTTTTAAAGGGGTGATGAGCGACTGGATGGCTGATCCGCCGACCACTTCTGCGCTGTTCCGGGCAAAAACAGCCGCGGGCACACCGGTCAGGCCTGCCGGGGTGGTGTCTTCAGAAGCCTCTTCCTCCGGTACATTTTTCGGAGCTTCTTTTTTCGGGACCTCTTCTTTACGGGCTACCGGCTCGTTATGATTTACCGGCTCTTTCACTTCTTTGGGTACAGGGATAACCTTAACCGTATCGGTTGCTGCCGGCGCCGGGGTTGCCGTTTGCGGGCCGGTGGTCTCTGCCGTGGTATCGGCAGGTAAAAATATCTCTGACGGCTGCACATCCGCCTTCTTTTCTACTACCTGGGGCTCCCTGATTGCTTTTGTGCGGGAGAAATAATAGATCAATCCACCCACAAACAGGAGGAGAACCCAGGGCAGGATCATGCTCCAGTTTTCGCCCTTCCGGTCCTTGTTGAGTTCTTTTACCGCGTTATAATGGCTCAGCGGGGAGCTCTTGCCCCGATTGAACCGGGGCAGGTTAAGCGCATGCAGAATGGTGGAAGGAAGTGCCCCGGACACATCATCTGTAGCCTCGTAAAGGCAGGCTTTCAGGGCTCCGGCACTCATATTCTCTTCTCTCGCCTTTTTTCCCACAAAACCCAGCACCAAAGGGGCTGAGAGGTGCAGCAGCGTATCGGCACTCCTCTTCTGAATGCCCGCATGACCGGCAATTTTTTCGGCAATTCCTGAAGATTTATCTTTCAGAAAGTGGTTGACGATATTTCCGCCTATGGTTTCCAGCAGCCGGGATTTTTCAGAATTCCCGGAAAAGGTTTCAAAGTTATTCAGGATATCCCCCGTATGGCCTCCGTCATTCAGAATTGCCATCAGGTTCCTGCCTGTTTTATCTGTAGCTGCAAATTTTATTACTCCTGCCAGGAAAGTGCTTATACCCAGGTCCAGGCCCAGCTTGGTTCCGTTAATGTCTTCACCCAGGTAAGCGGCAAGATTTTTTACCGCAACATCAGAAACACTCTCTTTAATACTTGTCACTAAGTCCATTCCAAATTTTTATTCTCAAACCTCTTTTAGCAAGACAACTCCGTTTTTACTTTTACAAAAACCATGCCCAATAAAGATACCTTTACTGCAACCGGTTGCATAAATCGTTTCCCTGCGGGATTTTGTTTCCAAAAATTCTGTCGTACGCAGCTTTTTTTGTATTTTTGATAGACGGAAAAGCATACGCATTGAAAAAAATATTATTCATAGAAGACGATAGCCAGGTATCTTCTATCGTAAAAAAGGGGTTGGAAGAAGAGGGTTTTTCGCTTACCCTGGCCACTGACGGGGAGAGCGGGCTGGCCCTGGCCCTTGAAAAGTCTTTTGACCTGGTGATTCTTGACCTCATGCTTCCGCGTATTCCGGGGCTGGAAGTATGCAGCCGTATACGGGCTGTCAGGAATGTACCCATTCTCCTGCTTACCGCTTTAGGTACGGCCGAAAATGTGGCAGAAGGCCTGAACAAGGGTGCTGACGATTACCTGGTCAAGCCGTTTAAGTTTATCGAGCTGATTGCCCGGATCAATTCGCTTTTGCGGCGGGCAGGTCAGGCACCCGAGGAGGATCGCTCTGAAGTTTACCGGTTTGCCGGCGTGGTGCTGAATAACACGTCAAAGATTGTAACGGTAAACGGGCAGGAAGTGGCCCTTACTTCTACCGAGTTTAAGTTATTGCTGCTCCTGATGAAGATGCCCAACAAAGTGTATTCCCGCCAGGAGATCCTGGAGCAGGTATGGGAGGTCAACTTTGACCTGGGCACCAACGTAGTAGACGTGTACATCAATTACCTGCGCAAAAAGCTGGACAAGCACGGTTCTCCCAAAATCATTCATACTGTAGTAGGCATGGGGTATGTGATGCGGGAGAAATAAGCTCAGAGCCTGCCTGAGCGGGCCCGGAGCATAAAATCAGCCAATACCAGTGCGGCCATAGCATCTACAATGGGTACTGCACGGGGAAGCACGCAGGGGTCATGCCTGCCTTTTCCCGACACGATGACCGGCTCTCCGGCTTCGTTCACACTTTCCTGGTCGCGCATAATGGTAGCCGTGGGTTTGAAGGCCACTTTGAAATAGATGTCCTGCCCGTTAGAAATACCGCCCTGGATACCGCCCGAGTGATTGGTGCGGGTAAGCACTTTCCCGGCTTCGGTATAAAACTCATCGTTGTGCTGCGATCCCAGCAGGGCTGTTCCTTCAAAGCCGCTGCCGTATTCAAAGCCTTTTACAGCATTGATGCTTAACATGGCTTTCCCGAGCTCGGCGTGCAGCTTGTCAAACACCGGTTCGCCCCACCCGGCAGGCACACCTCTGATAACCCCGGTAATGACCCCTCCTACCGAGTCACCTGCTTTACGTACCTCATCAATATAGTCAAACATTTTTTGCGCGGTAGCTTCATCCGGGCACCTGACGGCGTTGTCATCGATACGGGCCAGGTCAAGCTCGGTATAGTTTTTATCCAGCTTCAGCCTGCCTACCTGCGAAACATACGAACAGATCTCCACCCCGGCGCCCTGCAGCATGCGTTTGGCCAGTGCCCCGGCGGCCACGCGGGCAGCGGTTTCACGGGCCGAGCTTCTGCCTCCGCCCCGGTAGTCTCGTATACCGTATTTTTCGGTATAGGTATAGTCAGCATGCGAGGGCCTGTATTTATCGGCGATATGGCCGTAGTCTTTGCTTCGCTGGTCTTCGTTATAGATCACCAGCGCTACCGGCGTGCCCGTGGTTTTTCCTTCAAAGACCCCCGATAATACCTGGAAGCTGTCTGACTCTTTCCGCTGGGTGGTGATGCGCGACTGCCCCGGCTTGCGCCTGTCGAGCTCGTGCTGTATCTCTTCTTCATCAAAGTCTACCCCGGCCGGGCACCCGTCAATGACTACCCCGATGGCTTTTCCGTGCGATTCACCAAAGGTGGAGATTTTAAAAATTTTACCGTATGTACTACTCATTTTTTCTTCCAGATATATATTAATGTCATTATCATAAAGATCAGGACAAAGTTGGCAAAGAACCGCAGAAAGCTCCTCACATTGAATTCATTCCTGTCGGTTCGCAGGTTATCTATGCCGGTATAGATGTCTCTGACCAGGTTATTTTTCGAGACAATGGTATTGCCGGTCACCCGGATCTTCTCACGGGCGGTAAGCGTATCGTACCGGGCAGTTTTGATATTGAAATAGATTAGCGAAAAGTAGTTTCCCAGGTCGTATTCCCCTGCCGTTTTAGGCAATATTTTGTAGTTAAATATTTTTATGCCGGCCAGCTTGCCTCCTTCCTGCTGCAGCCGGCTGCCCGATTCAAAGAAATCCAGGTTTTTGTCGTTTTCTATTTTCCCGAAGTTGAGCACGTCCATATTTCCCTGGCCCTCTACGGTAATGCCAAAGGTAAAGCTTTCACCGGTTTGCTTGTTCTCATTGCCCTGCATGTTATCCCGGAGCCTGAAAATACCTACCGGCACTTTATCCCGGAGCGGGTGGGCGGGGAGCTCTTTTACCCGGATCAGCTGGGGCCGGGATTTCAGGGGTGCTGACCGGTTACCGTCTTTGTTCATCTGCAGGGTCAGGGCCGGGATAGTCATGTTATGGTTGTTCAACGGGTAGTATACGGCCTCGAAAAGATCATATACAAAGTATTTTTCTTCTTTGATGTACTCTTCCCGCTGGCGGATGGAGCTGATGATGTTCCGGCTTTCCAGGCTGTTTTCGGGCTTGATCTTCCGGGCCAGTGCTTCTACCTGGTCGCCTATATCCCGGGGAAACTGCCAGTTTACCGTATTTTTAGCCGAAGAGTAGAAAGACAGGCGGATTTTGACCCCTTCTCCCACAAATATTTCTTTCTTGGAGCACTCCACTACAAAGTCGGCGTCATCAATATCGATCATCAGGCCGGCGTATCCTTCTTCATCATCTTCCACCGTGATGCGGGTAGGTTCTGAGCGGACCATTATATCGTTTATTTCTATTTCAAACGAGGGAATGATGAATTCACCGCCTTCTATGGGCGTATAGTATTTGGTGATAGTATGGACTTCTGTTTTACGGCCGTCTACCCGGGTCTCTCCGTGGCTTACGGTACGCTTTCCCCGCTCAAAACCGGCCAGTTCCGGGAAATCGTCAAGGGCATAATCGGGCCCGTAAACGGTCACGGTCACGGTGAGGTTATCGTGCATAGATATTCTTTCCGGTCCTACTGCTATTTTCGGAGCGGGAACCTGGGCCATCAGTGGTACCCATACCACCGTGAGAAAGAATACAAGACCTCTGAAAGACATCGCGCAAATTTATAAAATTATCTATGCATTCCCCGCTTATCCCTTATATTCACACCGGATTTACTCAAAACTACCCATGAAAAACGGCCTGTTGCTACTCGTTTTTACTTTACGCAGTGTTGCCCTGTGCGGTCAGTGGTCTGTTTCCACGCTTCCGGGGGAGCCTTCCATACGCGCCATAGACGCTTCGGGGAGCCACAATATCTGGATTTCCGGGTCAAACGGGGGCATTTTTGTGACAGCCGACGGCGGGCAGACCTGGGAAAACCGCTGTCCCGAAGAGTTCAGCCACCTGGATTTCAGGGGCATTGCCGTGCTGGCCGACAGCGTGGTGGTGGCCATGAGCGCCGGCGACGGATCGGAAGGCAGGGCCGTGGTGATCAAAACCACCGATAAAGGCAGAACCTGGAGGAAGGTGCTGGAGAAAAACGAAAAAGGAGTATTTTTTGATACGATCCGGTTTAAAAGCCCGTGGACAGGCTACCTGCTTGGCGACCCTATCGACGCCTTCCCCTACCTGCTGAAGACGGTAGATGCAGGCGAAACGTGGGTCCGGGTCGGCAACCTGCCCGAGATTAATGACGGGGAGGCCTCGTTTGCGGCCAGCAATTCATGCATTACCACCTCCGGCGATAACGTTTGGTTTCATACCCAGAACCGGATTTTCCATTCGTTTAATTCAGGAGAATACTGGCAGGTCCATAATTCGCTTTTCCTGAAAGGAGCCAGCCAGGGCATCTTCGGTATTTTTGCCATTGATCCTTATACGCTTATTGCAGTGGGAGGCAATTACCTTCCGCATAAGGAGCCGGTATTGCAGTATGCTCATTCGGGATCAGGCGGACAGGCCTGGTATACGAGTAAGGAATACTGGAAGGTCGGGCTTACGGAGTGTGTAGGGGTTTTTGGTGCGAAAAAGCACCTGATCAGTGTTGGTACCGACGGCTCGGCGCTATCGCGTGACGGCGGGTTTACCTGGAAGCCGCTGGATAACGAGTCGTTTCATGTAGTGAAATGTTTCGGGAATACCTGTATGGCGGCGGGTGCCAGGGGACGTGTGGGAATTATAAAGCCCGAATAAAGCCGGTGGAGGCTAACTGATCAAAAAAATAAAAACGCAGTGCTCTTTGTGCAACTTACTTTGTGTTCTTCAGTGTAAAAAATATTTAAAGAAAATATAGCACAAAGAACACAAAGTAAGTTGCACAAAGAGCACTACGCAATATTTAGTTTATCAATGGTGATAAAACTAATTTTAAGCAGTAAGTACAGCTTTACGCCTCCAGCGCGGCCACTCCCGGCAGTACCTTACCTTCCATGTATTCCAGCAGCGCACCGCCACCGGTAGAAACGTAGGAAACACGGTCGCCGTAACCGGCATTGTTGATAGCCGCTGCCGAGTCGCCCCCGCCTATCAGCGAGAAGGCATTTTTATCGTCTGTAGCTTTCACCACGGCTTCTGCAATGGCGTTGGTTCCGGTAGCAAAATTCGGGAATTCAAAAACGCCCATCGGTCCGTTCCACAAAATGGTTTTCGATTCGGCGATCACCTGGCTGAAGAGCTCTATGGTCTTCGGACCGATGTCGAGGCCCTGCAGCTCATCAGGAATCTCTCCTGTGGCAAATACTTCTCTCTTCGCATCGTTACTGAAGCTGTCGGCCGTTACGTTATCCAGCGGCATATACACTTTTACGCCTTTTTCCTTTGCTTTTTCCAGGATATTCAGCGCAAGGCCCAGCTTGTCGGCTTCCAGCAGTGATTTACCGATCTTACCACCCAGCGCTTTGGTAAAGGTATAGGTCATACCTCCGCCGATGATGAGGTTATCTACTTTATCGAGCAGGCGTTCGATGATCAGGATTTTGTCGGAAATCTTGGCGCCGCCCATAATGGCGGTAAAAGGCTTCTCTGCATTTTCGAGGATATGGCGTGCGTTATCGATTTCGGCCTGCATCACTTTACCGCAGATCCTGTCGGTAAAGAATTGTGCAATCACGGCTGTGGAAGCGTGTGCCCTGTGGGCGGTTCCGAAAGCGTCATTTACCCATACATCGCCCAGCTGGGAAAGTTTTTCAGCAAAAGCCACATCACCTTTTTCTTCTTCTTTGTAGAATCTCAGGTTTTCAAGCAGCAGTACTTCGCCCGGTTGCAATGCGGCTGCCTGCTCTTTTGCCTGTTCACCGATACAGTCGTCGGCAAATTTTACCGGAACGCCCAGGATCAGTGATAAAGGTGCTACGATATGCTTCAGGGAGTATTTTTCAGTAGGGCCTTCTTTCGGACGGCCGAGGTGAGACATTAAAATAACGGATCCGCCGTCAGCAAGTATTTTCTTTATGGTTGGGATAGTGGCCTTTATCCGAGTGTCGTCTGTAATTTCAAACCGCTCATTTAAAGGAACATTAAAGTCAACTCTTACCAAAGCTTTCCTGCCCGCGAAATCAAAGCTATCTACTGTTTTCATAGACTTTTGCAAATCTTCTTTTTGGTTTTAAGGATCCAAAATTAAAATTTATTACCCTAAGCGGCTTCATGTTTTGGCGAGAATTTTAGCAAACCGGTTTTTAACATCGTTATTATACAAAAAAATACAAAATAAATCATATCAGGGGGCATCTACAGGCCCGCTCTGCCGGATGAGAGAGAAAAATATTCACGCAGTTCTTTGATTTTCAATCATAAACATCTATTTTTGCAGTCCGATTTTCGGAAAAAATCATTTTTTTAATTTATTTTATTAGTCAAATGTTTCAAAACCAGTACGAAACAGTGTTCATTTTAACTCCCGTTTTATCTGATGCCCAGATGAAGGACGCTGTTGACAAATTCAAGTCAGTTTTAGCTGATAACGGTGCTGAGATTCTCAATGAGGAGGCATGGGGGCTTAAGAAGCTTGCCTACCCTATTCAGCACAAAACCACGGGCTACTATCAGCTAGTTGAGTTTAAGGCAGATCCTAAGCTGATCGCCACATTGGAAACTGAATATAAGCGTGATGAGCGTGTTCTTCGTTTCTTAACCACCAAGTTAGACAAGCATGCGATTGAGTATTCTGAGCGTAGAAAAAAAGGCGGTTTCAAGAAATCTGAAGCTCCTGTAACAGAGTAATCACCTAACATTAAACATTCATCGTTATGTCATTAGTAAACGAACCGGTAGAAAGAAAAGAACAGAACCGTAAAAAATACTGTAGATTTAAAAAATTGGGTATCAAGTACGTAGATTACAAAGACCCTAATTTTCTTTTGAAGTTTCTGAATGAGCAAGGTAAAATTCTTCCGAGAAGACTTACCGGAAACAGCCTGAAATTTCAGAGAAGGGTGGCTATTGCCATTAAGCGTGCCCGTCACCTGGCATTATTGCCTTACGTGGCTGATGGTCTTAAGTAATCAATCCAAAAATTAATTTACAATGGAAATAATATTAAAAACAGATATTGCCGGACTGGGTTATAAAAACGACATCATCAGCGTTAAACCAGGCTACGGACGTAATTACCTGATTCCCCAGGGATATGCGGTTTTAGCATCTGAATCCAATAAGAAGATCCTGGCTGAAAACCTGAAACAAGCTGCTCACAAAGCAGAGAAGATCAAAGCCGATGCCGAGGCCATTGCTGCCCAGATCGGTGACACCGTGATCACCATTGCTACAAAAGCAGGCGAAAGCGGAAAAATCTTCGGACGGGTGACCAACACCCAGGTTTCTGATGCGCTGGCGGCAAAAGGCATTACGGTAGACCGTAAGAAAATCACCGTAGGCGACATCAAATTTGTAGGTGACTACACCGCCATTATCGATCTTCACAAAGAAGTGAAGCACGAGCTGGCCGTGAAAGTAGTAGCCGAGTCGAATGAGGAGTAATTCTCTCTGATATTTTTATAAAAAAGGCCACCTGACGGTGGCTTTTTTTATGTGTTTTATTTGTGCACAGGGCTGCGCCCTGTGCAGGGGGATTGCGCCACTTCGTGGCTGAGGAAAGGGCCGGGGAATAGCTCCCTATGAAAATGGTAGTATGAAAACCTTGCACAGGGCTACACCCTCTGCAGGGGGATTGCGCCACTTCGTGGCTGAGGAAAGGGCCGGGGAATAGCTCCCTATGAAAATGGTAGTATGAAAACCTTGCACAGGGCTACACCCTCTGCAGGGGGATTGCGCCACTTCGTGGCTGAGG